>NZ_CP029185.2:402500-702500 GCF_003096015.2 Limnobaculum parvum
TGGGAAACGATGTGGGAAGGCATAGACAGCCAGGATGTTGGCTTAGAAGCAGCCATCATTTAAAGAAAGCGTAATAGCTCACTGGTCGAGTCGGCCTGCGCGGAAGATGTAACGGGGCTAAACCATGCACCGAAGCTGCGGCAGCGATATGAAAGTATTGTTGGGTAGGGGAGCGTTCTGTAAGCCTGTGAAGCTGGACTGTGAGGTCTGGTGGAGGTATCAGAAGTGCGAATGCTGACATAAGTAACGATAAAGCGGGTGAAAAGCCCGCTCGCCGGAAGACCAAGGGTTCCTGTCCAACGTTAATCGGGGCAGGGTGAGTCGACCCCTAAGGCGAGGCCGAAAGGCGTAGTCGATGGGAAACAGGTTAATATTCCTGTACTTGGTGTTACTGCGAAGGGGGGACGAAGAAGGCTAGGCTATCCGGGCGACGGTTGTCCCGGTTTAAGCGTGTAGGTGGGTCGATTAGGTAAATCCGGTTGACTATTAACACTGAGGCGTGATGACGAGCCACTACGGTGGTGAAGTAGTTGATGCCCTGCTTCCAGGAAAAGCCTCTAAGCTCCAGGTAACATTAAATCGTACCCCAAACCGACACAGGTGGTCAGGTAGAGAATACTCAGGCGCTTGAGAGAACTCGGGTGAAGGAACTAGGCAAAATGGTGCCGTAACTTCGGGAGAAGGCACGCTGACGTTAGGTGAAGAGACTTGCTCTCGGAGCTGAAGTCAGTCGAAGATACCAGCTGGCTGCAACTGTTTATTAAAAACACAGCACTGTGCAAACACGAAAGTGGACGTATACGGTGTGACGCCTGCCCGGTGCTGGAAGGTTAATTGATGGGGTTAGCGTAAGCGAAGCTCTTGATCGAAGCCCCAGTAAACGGCGGCCGTAACTATAACGGTCCTAAGGTAGCGAAATTCCTTGTCGGGTAAGTTCCGACCTGCACGAATGGCGTAATGATGGCCAGGCTGTCTCCACCCGAGACTCAGTGAAATTGAACTCGCAGTGAAGATGCTGTGTACCCGCGGCAAGACGGAAAGACCCCGTGAACCTTTACTATAGCTTGACACTGAACATTGAGCCTTGATGTGTAGGATAGGTGGGAGGCTTAGAAGCGTGGACGCCAGTCTGCGTGGAGCCAACCTTGAAATACCACCCTTTAATGTTTGATGTTCTAACTTTGACCCGTTATCCGGGTTGAGGACAGTGTCTGGTGGGTAGTTTGACTGGGGCGGTCTCCTCCCAAAGAGTAACGGAGGAGCACGAAGGTTAGCTAATCACGGTCGGACATCGTGAGGTTAGTGCAATGGCATAAGCTAGCTTGACTGCGAGAGTGACGGCTCGAGCAGGTACGAAAGTAGGTCATAGTGATCCGGTGGTTCTGAATGGAAGGGCCATCGCTCAACGGATAAAAGGTACTCCGGGGATAACAGGCTGATACCGCCCAAGAGTTCATATCGACGGCGGTGTTTGGCACCTCGATGTCGGCTCATCACATCCTGGGGCTGAAGTAGGTCCCAAGGGTACGGCTGTTCGCCGTTTAAAGTGGTACGCGAGCTGGGTTTAGAACGTCGTGAGACAGTTCGGTCCCTATCTGCCGTGGGCGTTGGAAGATTGAGAGGGGTTGCTCCTAGTACGAGAGGACCGGAGTGAACGCACCACTGGTGTTCGGGTTGTCATGCCAATGGCATTGCCCGGTAGCTACGTGCGGAAAAGATAACCGCTGAAAGCATCTAAGCGGGAAACTTGCCTCGAGATGAGTCTTCCCTTGGACCTTGAGTCCACTGAAGGAACGTTAAAGACTATGACGTTGATAGGTCGGGTGTGTA
This sequence comes from Limnobaculum parvum, assembly GCF_003096015.2. Classification (NCBI taxonomy): domain Bacteria; kingdom Pseudomonadati; phylum Pseudomonadota; class Gammaproteobacteria; order Enterobacterales; family Budviciaceae; genus Limnobaculum; species Limnobaculum parvum. Next base: position 404,331 of record NZ_CP029185.2, read on the forward strand.
AGCGTAGCGATACGTTGAGCTAACCGATACTAATGAACCGTGAGACTTAACCTTACAACACCGAAGGTGTTTTGATGAGAGAGACGAATTTAAATTTCAGCGAATGTTCAGGATTGGAATGGATGGTTGTGCGGGATAGCGATATCGTAGTGCAACGGTTCATGAAACGGAATATGCCTGGCGGCGATAGCGCGGTGGTCCCACCTGACCCCATGCCGAACTCAGAAGTGAAACGCCGTAGCGCCGATGGTAGTGTGGGGCTTCCCCATGCGAGAGTAGGGAACTGCCAGGCTTTAAATTAGAAGTGTACAGTAAGTAGTAAACTACGTAAGAAAATAAATCTTGCGATGGTTAAGTGACAAAGTCATTTTAACTACTAGACTGTAGATTATTATCAGTTTTATATCTGATAAACCAGTTTTGGCGCTGATATGGCTCAGTTGGTAGAGCGCACCCTTGGTAAGGGTGAGGTCCCCAGTTCGACTCTGGGTATCAGCACCACTTAATTATGTTAGACATAGAAAGAATTTGTCTGGCGGCGATAGCGCGGTGGTCCCACCTGACCCCATGCCGAACTCAGAAGTGAAACGCCGTAGCGCCGATGGTAGTGTGGGGCTTCCCCATGCGAGAGTAGGGAACTGCCAGACTTTAATTAAGAGAAACCCTCAGTGAAAGCTGAGGGTTTTTTACTTTGGTGCTGATGCTGTTCGCTACTCAAGAGAGAGTAGGATAAAGCGGCGAAAAGGGTTTGAGCAACGTGCAACGTTGGCCCGAAGGGTGAATGACGGCGTCATTCATAAACTGCCAGATTTAATTAAGAGAAGCCCTTAGCGAAAGCTGAGGGCTTTTTGCTTTGGTGTTGATGCAGTTACTCGAGAGTAGGATAAATCCGCGAAGGTAAATAACTTCGTTATTCATCAAAATCCGGACGTTAAATAAGAAGTGCTGTTCTTCAATTGGGTTCTTCTTGGCTTTGTCGTGTAGAAGTAGTCAGCGTAACGAATGAGCAGCGTGTCATGTTGTTCAGAAGGGTGTGGCACTTAAGTCATCCGTAAACGGGTAAGCGCCAAAGCAAAATTATTAAGCACTTTCCCGCTAATTCATACCACTATCAAATATTGAACCGTAAAGCGAATACAGAGAATATATCAGGCATATTGATATCTGATGAAGATCTAAATAAGCACTGCGCTATGGTCGATTTAGGAGGGATTCAAAGCTAACTGGTATGTGTGGAATGTTTCAGATCTATTGATAAGCGATTTGCTTATCATTGCTGTATCAATAAATTGTCTATGGTGAATAACTCAAAAAAGATGGGGAAAATAATAATAAAAAAACCCGCCATAAATTAGCGGGTTTAGCATTAATCAAGTCGTACTTAGTCTGCTTTTTTACATTCCAGCAGGCCACGGTAGATCAGGCCACCAACAATACCACCAATGATAGGTACCAGCCAGAAAATCCACAGTTGCTCTAATGCCCAGCCGCCTTGGAAAATTGCAACGCCAGTACTACGCGCTGGGTTAACGGAGGTATTAGTTACAGGAATACTGATTAAGTGAATCAGCGTTAAGGCCAGACCAATCGCAATAGGAGCGAATCCCGCAGGAGCGCGTTTATCCGTTGCACCATGGATGATGATCAGGAAGAATGCGGTTAATACGAATTCAGCAGCAATAGCCGCCTGCAGAGAGAAGCCACCAGGAGAATGTTCGCCATAACCGTTAGAAGCGAATCCACCGGCGCTAGCATCGAAGCCTGCTTTACCACTGGCAATCAGGTATAGCACCGCACCAGCAGCAATACCGCCAATAACTTGTGTAATGATGTATGGAACAACGTCTTTAGCAGGAAAACGACCACCTGCAAATAAGCCAAGCGTTACTGCTGGGTTGAAATGCCCACCAGAAATATGGCCGACAGCATAAGCCATGGTTAATACGGTAAGACCGAATGCCAGTGCTACACCCGCAAAGCCAATGCCTAAGCCGGGAAACGCAGCAGCTAAAACAGCACTACCACAACCACCGAAGACTAGCCAAAAAGTACCAAAGAACTCAGCTGAGAGTTTTCTTAACATGATGTAATTTTCCTTAAAAAGATAAATAGGCATACTAACAATTAGTATGGCTACCCTATGAATATAGTCCATTACGACTGACGGGCCAGAGTGTATACCGAGCAGTGCTTTTTATTCAAATGTGCGATATTAGTCACACAAGAAGCGTTGCTCGCAACACCTCAAGATTGCATCAATATAATTTATTGATATTTAATATTTTTTTATACCTCATTGTTATAATGAGACTATGCGTTCATTATCCTTATACATTTTTTTGATTTTATGCGATTGTTTATATCGTTTTAATCTATAATTTAGTATTTATAATTATTATTAGTTTCTATACGGTAGTATTTAGTGCGAATATATTTAATATGAAGTAGTTATTACTTGCCAATGAGTTGTTTTTAAGGGGTAAAACCAAACACAGTATCCTAAATGTAAAGGAAATAAGTAGTAACTGGCGATGCTGGATAATCTAATTCCGTATTAAACCTATAAGAGTTGCTGTGGAGATTGTCTGGAGATCTCTGGTTTGCCATCAGATAACATTAAAGGCGCCATCGGCGCCTTTAAGAGAGCTAACCTTCATCATTAATGGGATACGCTACTCGATGCACCATAACCCGTTTGTGAACGAATAGATTGAGAGTAGAACAATTCTCTTTCTTGAGTCGCATTTTCAGATGTATCAGTGATGGAGAAGAACCAAGTTCCCATGAAAGCAATTATCATGGAGAACAATGCTGGGTATTCATAAGGGTAGATGGCTTTTTCATGCCCCAGAATTTGTACCCAGATAGTAGGGCCGAGGATCATTAGTCCTACCGCGCTGAGCAACCCCAACCAACCTCCAATCATAGCTCCTCGTGTGGTTAGTTTTTTCCAATACATTGACAGAATAATGATAGGGAAGTTACAACTTGCCGCGATAGAGAAAGCTAGACCGACCATGAAAGCGATGTTTTGCTTTTCAAATAGAATGCCCAACCCGATGGCCACAAACCCTAAGACTACAGTGGTTATTTTTGATACTTTCAGCTCATCTCGTTCAGTCGCCTGACCTTGCTTGATAACATTAGCATACAGGTCGTGAGAAACTGCGGAGGCACCAGCCAGAGTTAAACCCGCTACCACAGCAAGAATAGTGGCAAACGCAACGGCAGAGATAAATCCAAGGAAGAAACTGCCTCCAACGGCATTAGCAAGGTGTATTGCAGCCATGTTTGTTCCACCGAGAAGGGCACCCGCCGCATCTTTAAACGCAGGGTTTCCACCTACAAGGAAGATAGCCCCAAACCCGATAATAAAGGTCAGGATATAGAAATAACCAATAAAGCCTGTGGCATAAAATACGCTTTTGCGTGCTTCCTTTGCATCATTCACGGTAAAAAATCGCATGATGATATGTGGTAATCCGGCAGTACCAAACATCAATGCTAAACCTAATGAGAGCGCTGAGATCGGATCGGAAACTAATCCACCCGGACTCATAATAGCAGCGCCTTTCGGGCTGGTTTTAATTGCCTGAACGAAGAGTTCATTAAAATTGAAGTTAACGGATTTCATCACCATGATGGCCATAAAACTGGCACCGGCAAGTAATAATACCGCTTTGATGATTTGTACCCATGTAGTCGCTAACATGCCGCCAAACAACACGTACATCACCATCAGAATCCCTACTAGGACTACTGCAACGTGGTAGTTCAGACCAAACAGTAACTGAATTAGCTTGCCGGCCCCTACCATTTGGGCAATCAGATACAGAGCAACTACTACCAGTGAACCACAGGCCGATAAGGTACGGATCTGTTTTTGTCCCAGACGGTATGATGCGACATCGGCAAATGTATATTTGCCTAGGTTACGCAAGCGTTCGGCTATCAGAAACAGAATAATCGGCCAGCCGATTAAGAACCCGATAGAGTAAATCAGGCCATCGTAACCGGAGGTATAAACTAATGCGGAGATACCAAGGAAAGACGCGGCAGACATAAAGTCACCGGCAATAGCTAAACCATTTTGTAGGCCAGTTATTTTGCCTCCCGCTGTATAGTAGTCGGAGCGGGAGCGTGTCCGTTTGGAGGCCCAGTAAGTAATATATAAGGTTAACCCAACAAACAGGATAAACATGACGATAGCTTCAATATTGAGCGGCTGGCGTTTGACCGCGCCACCAATGGTATCAGCAAAAACCTGCGGGGTGGCTGCCAGTATCGGTAAGGCAGAGAGAAAACGAATTTTCATTGGTGTGCCTCATTCAAAATTTGTGCATTGAGTTCATCAAACTCTCTGTTCGCGCGATAGACATAGATTCCAGTTAAAATAAACGAGGCAAGGATCAGACCAATGCCAATTGGAATGCCGCGGGTAATACTGATACCTTCTGAAACAGGCGTACCCAACCATTGAGGCTCAAAAGCGATCAGTAGAATGAAGCTGACATACATGGCTAATGTAATAAACGAGAGCGTCCAGGCAAATATGTCCCGTTTGCGCACCAGATCTTTGAAGCGTGGGTTATTTTCAATCCGTTGATAAATATGGTCATTCATCAGATCGTCTCCTGTGAGATAAAGATTGAATATTGCCGCGTAAGGCGGTGTAGGTTATGAGGCTGCTTTCATTAACTCTTTTTCCTGCAATAGCTTCTCAACTACACCTGGATCGGCCAGGGTAGAGGTATCTCCCAGATTGCTGGTATCGCCATCAGCGATTTTCCGTAGAATGCGCCGCATAATTTTACCCGAACGCGTTTTAGGAAGGGTTTGGGTCCAGTGTAAGATATCGGGTGTGGCTATTGGTCCAATTTCTTTACGTACCCATTTAATAACATCGTCATAAAGTTCATCGCTGGGCACCTCGCCGTAATTCAGCGTGATATAGGCATAAATAGCCTGTCCTTTAATGTAGTGAGGGATACCGACTACCGCGGCTTCGGCAATTTTAGGGTGAGCAACCAGCGCCGATTCGATTTCCGCCGTTCCCAGACGATGTCCTGATACGTTCAGAACATCATCGACTCGGCCAGTTATCCAGTAATATCCATCTTCATCACGACGAGCACCGTCTCCACTGAAGTAGAAACCTTTGAATGAGGCAAAGTAAGTCTGTTCGAATCGGTCATGGTCACCATAAAGTGTACGGGCTTGGCCGGGCCATGAATCGGTTATCACGAGATTGCCTTCACAGGCATGACTTAACAGGTTCCCATCATTATCGACTAATGCAGGTTTGACGCCGAAGAAAGGCAATGTAGCGGAACCTGCTTTTAGCTCCGTTGCGCCAGGAAGGGGTGTTAACATAAAACCGCCGGTTTCTGTTTGCCACCACGTATCAACAATCGGACATTTTCCGTTACCAATCGTGTAGTAATACCACTCCCAAGCTTCCGGGTTGATGGGTTCACCAACACTGCCCATGATTCTCAGGGAGCGGCGTGTGGTATCCGTAATAGCCAGATTACCTTGTGCCATCAGAGAGCGAATGGCTGTAGGAGCGGTATACAGAATATTGACCTGATATTTATCTATCAGCTGTGACATACGGTTAGGGCCGGGATGGGTTAATAATCCTTCAAAAAAGAGCGTTGTGGCCCCATTACACAGTGGCCCATATAGCGCATAGCTATGGCCTGTGACCCAGCCCATATCGGCTGTACACCAATATATTTCGCCATCATGGTAATCAAATACATATTTGAAGGTTAGGGCTGCATAGACCAAATAACCACCAGTGGTATGTAGCACGCCTTTTGGTTTGCCAGTTGAGCCCGAAGTGTAGAGAATGAATAGTGGACTTTCAGCTGGAAGTTCTACCGGAGCACATTCATCACTTGCTGCATCGACCAGTTCATGCCACCACTGGTCATGATTCGGTTTCCAGTTGATGGTATTACCGGTTCGTCTGAAAACAATGGTGTGTTCAACGCTATTCACGTTAGGATTAGCTAACGCATCATCGATATTCTTTTTCAGCGGGATGGTTTTGCCTGCTCGTAATCCTTCATCAGCGGTAATCACCAGACGAGAACTGGAATCGATAATACGTCCGGCAATGGCTTCAGGAGAAAAACCAGCAAAGATAACGGAATGGATCAGTCCTAGGCGAGCACAGGCCAGCATAGCGATAGCGGTTTCCGGTACCATTGGCATATAAATCGCGACTACGTCACCCTGCTTCATGCCCAGTGATTTAAGTACATTGGCAAATTTGCATACCCGGTGATAGAGCTGACGATAAGTAATTTTTTGCGTTTCACTGCCGTCATCACTTTCCCAGATAATTGCCGTTTGGTCACCACGGGTTTCCAGATGACGATCTAAGCAGTTAGCTGACAGATTTAGCGTTCCGTCTTCAAACCAACGAATATCAATATTGCTAGGGGAAAATGACGTATTTTTAACCTTGGTATAAGGTTTCATCCAATCAATAATTTTCCCCTGTGTACCCCAAAACGTGTCAGGATCTTCTACTGACTGCTGATACATAGCCTGATATTGCTGTTTATTGATCAGCGCGTTTTCTGCTATAGCAGCAGGAACGGGATGTTTATGAACAGTGCTCATTATTGACCCCTTTATTTTTGTTAACATAATGTAATTTAGTTGTTATGCAAACGTTTCGCACATTTTATGTTTGTTTTTTGGGCGGAGGATCACGCTTCATTACAGTGGATAATGATGGGTAGGTATAAAATAGCTTTAAAAGACAAATGAATAGGCTGATATGAATATAATTACAGTTATTTATTCTGATAGGTTAAAATTGAACACTATTTCGATGCGCCAAAAAAAGGAATGGTGGGAGGATAAAAATCAGCCGGAATAGTTTTAGTGTAAAAAGGTGGTTGAATATAAAGTAGCCTGATGACATATCAATTCAGTAAAAAACACACTTTTCTCCCCACTTTTATCTCCATGTTGACCATTAGCTGTAAAAATCGGAACTAATATACCGATAATGCGACTTATTGCGTTTCTACCACGTTCATCTTGTCATACTTATCATGAGTTATTATTCCTTGGTGATTTCTATTATAATATATAAATATCAAATAATTAGATTGGTATTTGTTTAGGAAAAGTATATTAAATACACTTCATAAAACCACGAAAATAGTGGTAAACCGCTCTTCTTTTTTTGCAATTAACAATGCTATCTTGTGGGTTTTATTCCAGTTAATTCATCTGTATTTCAGTGTTTATGTAAAGAAAAATGTAATTTTCCTATATAAGATGCTAAAAAGAGCGTCTGTATTTTTTCCATGGTACTTTCTGACCATAAAACTAAGGGAGTGTTGATATTCTAGCGGGGTATTATCTGTTTGAAGACCCGCATAAAAATAATGAAAAGCCTTACTTAAGGCGAGCCTGTAAGCAGGCATTTAACAAGATTGAAGGATTTTTGATATATGAAAGGTTTTAAAATTACTTTGGCCTGGCAGATTTTGATTGCTCTGGTACTTGGGATCATTGTTGGTTCGCTGATGCATGGCGGGGAATCAACCGATTGGTTAGTTGTGAACATCTTCAAACCGGCTGGCGACATTTTTATTCGTCTGATTAAGATGATAGTGGTACCCATTGTGGTATCAACATTGGTGGTCGGTATTGCCGGTGTCGGCGATGCTAAAAAGTTGGGCCGCATCGGGCTGAAAACCATTATTTATTTTGAGATTATCACCACCGTAGCCATTGTTATTGGTTTGGTGGCGGCTAATGTTTTTCAACCCGGTCACGGTATTGATATGTCCCAACTGCATGCGGTGGATATATCCCAATATAAGGCAACTACGGCAGAAGTGCAGGGCGGGACGCATAGTTTAGTCATCACGATTATGTCGTTAATTCCAACCAATATCTTCAAAGCATTAGCATCAGGCGAGATGCTACCGATCATTTTCTTCTCTGTGCTGTTTGGATTAGGGCTGTCGTCACTGCCTAAAGAGACACGGGCACCTTTACTGAACGTGTTCAGATCGATGTCTGAAACTATGTTCAGAGTGACCCATATGATTATGCGTTATGCACCTGTTGGTGTGTTTGCATTGATCTCAGTGACTGTTGCAACCTTTGGTTTCTCTTCATTAATTCCATTAGTGAAGCTTGTTGCGCTGGTTTATGGCGCGATTATTTTCTTTGCATTAGTCGTTCTGGGTACAGTAGCGCGCATATGTGGTTTACGTATCTGGACTTTAATCCGCATTCTGAAAGATGAGCTAATTTTGGCCTATTCGACCGCCAGCTCAGAAACAGTATTGCCGAGAATTATCGAAAAGATGGAAGCCTATGGGGCACCTAAAGCCATTACCGGCTTTGTCGTTCCTACCGGTTATTCTTTTAATTTGGATGGCTCAACGCTCTATCAAAGTATTGCGGCTATCTTTATCGCGCAACTCTATGGCATTGAGCTGTCGTTGATGCAGGAGGTTACGCTGGTATTAACGCTGATGGTGACCTCTAAAGGCATTGCCGGTGTGCCTGGTGTATCCTTTGTGGTGTTACTGGCAACATTAGGTAGCGTAGGTATCCCTCTGGATGGCCTGATGTTTATCGCGGGAGTGGACCGTATCATGGATATGGCGCGTACTGCACTGAACGTTGTAGGTAATGCGCTGGCTGTGCTGGTTATTGCTAAGTGGGAAAGGCAGTTTGATAAAGATAAAGCGCGGGCTTATGAAGAAGAGATTTTTGGTAAGACAAAAATGGCCTGATAGCTCTTTTTTATAGTGAGACAGCCACCTTAGGGTGGCTGTTTTGTTGATAAAACCGCTCAAGCTAATGAATCAAGCCATTACGGTGTAGTCACTTTCCAGAACGCTTGGCATTTGGTGTGCTCAGGCGTGATATTCAATACAGAATGTACCTTTGCCTAATTGTTTAGCTTGATACATTGCTTGATCAGCTAAAGATAATAATGTTTCCGGTTTAAGCAGATCGTCGTTTAAGGCGATTGCAATACCGATACTGGCACTAAGCCTGACAGGCATCTGATCAATGTGGGTAACTTCAGATAACCCCTGTAGTAGCCGTTGACTAATGGTTGACACAATGTGTTGAGGATTATCTGAATGACTGAACAAAATGGTGAATTCATCACCGGCGAGGCGGGCAGCCATATCGTTCTGTCGTACCGATTTACAGATAATGTCGGCGACAGTTTGTAAAACTTTATCCCCAAATTCATGACCATAACTATCATTGATTTCTTTAAATCCATCTAAATCGAGGAAGAACAGCGCCAGCCATAGATGTTGATCGGGATCGAGCAGCATATTGTTTAATGTATCAATAAACGATCTGCGGTTTGGCAGATTGGTGAGCATATCGTGGGATGCTTCAAATATCAGGGTTTGCTGTAGCTGTTTAAGCTCGGTGATATCAAGAGAAAGGATATAGAACTCGCCTTGTTCACGATCTCTGTTGGGGATCAGGGTAGTTTGAACATATTTCATGCCCTCTTTGGTCGACAATGTATTTTCAAACGAGACTTTTTGGCCTGAAATCACCTTCTCTATATAGCGTTGAGCTGCCCGAAAACTACTTTTACCAATAACGTCAGGCATATACATACCGATAATGTTTTTGGTCTGTAAACCGAACCAGTCTTCATAGGTTTTATTGTTAAACGTGTAATGAAGCTGATGATTAACGCAACTGACTAAGGCAGGGACGTTATCTGTAATCTCTTTCAGACGTTCTTTTTCGATATTCAGTAAATTTTGGGTTTCAATTCGTTGTTCCACTTCCTCATTGACCAGATGCAACATTCTTTCCAGTTGTTCGGTGCGATCTTTTACTCTGGTTTCCAATTCATCTGTCAGTTTCTTGAGTTCATTTTCAATGGATACCTTGTCATTGATGTCCACGATGATGGAAATAAAGTGCTCAGGCATTCCCTGACTGTTTTTCACCATTGAAACGGTTAGTAACACCCAGAAGAGATGTTTTTGTTTAGTGATATAGCGTTTTTCGATGGTGTAAGTTTCTATTTTTCCATCTAACACTTCTTGCAGCAGCTCGAGGTCGGTATTCAGATCGTCAGGGTAAGTAATCTCCTGAAAGGTCTTGTTTAATAGCTCTGGTTCAGGATAACCCAACAGTTCACAAAGTTTTGGGTTTACCCGTAGCCATTGGCCGGTTAGGGAGACATTAGCCATGCCAACCGCAGCCTGATTGAAGGTCTGGGCAAACATAGATTCAGTATTACTCAGACTATCTTCAACTTTACGGGTATAAGTGGTTTCTTCAAGACTGTGGAAATACTGTTCAACAATTTTGGCGAAATCACTCAATTTCCGTTCATCATCTTGATTGAATTTATGTTTTTTTGAATCGCTGATACACAGCGTTCCTAGGGGAATACCCTGACGAGAGTGAATTTGGCAGCCAGCATAAAACACCAGATGAGGCGCTTCAACGACAGGTTGAATATGACTGAAGCGAGGATCTTTACGCAGGTCGGGAACGACAAATACCGATCGTTGCATGATGGCGTGACTGCATACTGAAATATCTCGCGAGGTTTCAGTCAGTGATAAACCGAAACATGATTTGAACCACTGCCTGTCGCTATCAATCAGAGTGACCAGTGCGATAGGCACATTAAAAAAATCCGCCGCTAAACGGGTCACTCGGTCTAACTGCTCTGAAGGCGGAGTATCCAGTATCTGAAGGGACTTTAGTATTTCAATTCGTTGCTTTTCAGTATTGGGTAGCCGGAGAGGAATCATCAGCACGTTCTCATTGTTATATATACCTTTAAAGTATAGACAATAATTTATGATTTACAGTCAAGCGATTGAAATGATTCCTGTATTAATTTTAGGGAAGTATGACCTGTTTCAGCAGCATAAATATTAGCAAGCTGAGAATTACTGAAACCAACGTGTTACGAATAAATAGTGCCAATAAAACAGAGATAACAGCACCAATAAAGTAAGGATTAAGTGGAAGCGCTCGAAATCCATGGTCGTCCAGAAAAATAATCGGTCCGCAAATGGCGGTCAAAATTGCCGGTATCGAAAATCCCAACAGCTTCTTGATGGTTGGACTCAGTTTGATTGGCAAGCCGGGTTCTAAAAATAAGTAGCGATTGATAAATACAACCAATGCCGTAGTGAAAATAACCAACCAGATCATGCTTTATCTCCCATAACTAGCGAAGTGATTAATCCGGCAAGCATAGCCGTTACTCCAGAAATGATTAACGAACTGGGGACATGAAAATAACCCAGTACAATGGATAATATCAGTGCGGTAAATACACAAACGAGCGTTGGAATATTTTTAATTAACGGGGCTACAATCACAATAAAGGTTGCCGCAATGGAGAAATCTAATCCATAGCTGCTTAAGTTTTCTATCTGAGTGGCGGCTAACACGCCAGCCAGTGTGGACAGTAGCCAAAAAATATAGAAAAACAGCCCAACTCCAAGTGCATACCAGCGGTCGAACTCTGCGGTACTGCGTTTTCCAATCAGTGCAAATAGTTCATCGGTTAACAGAAAGCCTAATAGCAGACGCCATCTTAACGGTAATGGTGATATGCGATCTCGTAGGGTCAAACCGTAAAGTAGGTGCTGTGAAGAGATAAAGAAGGCTGAGACCATAATTGCCATGACGCCAGCACCGGCTTTTATCATTCCCATTGCCGCCAGTTGGGTGGCGCCCGCAAAGATGATGGCCGACATGCCAACACCTTCTGTGGGCGTCATGCCGCTCTCAATAGCCATTGAGCCTGCCAGAATCCCCCAAGGTAATACCGCCAGACTTAGTGGTAATATCGCAATACAACCCTTTATAAAGCTGCGCCACCCCGTTTGATGCCTATTTTCTGATATTAACTCGCTCATGATGCTACTGATTACCCGTAAACTTCACTGATTTGTGTGTTGTTTTTATACCACAAACTCGAGATGACAATGATTCTATAAGCTATTTCTGATGGATATATTGGTTTTCTGATTATTACTGTTGACTATAAATCAATTATCTTGTGAATTTATTGCGATTTTTTTGATGAATAAAACAGGTACACTATCCCTATTCAATAGGGTACCCATCAGACCGTTCTCGATAGGTGCAACATCACATTAATTAAGCGAAACGAAATTATGAGTAAGATTCTGATTATCAATGCAATGAAAAAATTCGCACACTCTAACGGTGAGCTGAACTTAACTCTGCATCATGCCGCTGCGGATTTTTTACGCCAGGCCGGACATGAGGTAAAAGAGAGCATTATCGATCACGGCTATGTTGTGGAAGATGAGATCGAGAAATACCTTTGGGCTGATACGGTGATTTACCAGCAGCCAGGCTGGTGGATGGGTACTCCATGGATTCTTAAAAAATACATTGATGACGTGTTTACCGAAGGTCATGGTCGTCTGTATGCCAGTGATGGTCGTTCTCGTTCAGACGCTTCGAAAAAGTATGGTTCAGGCGGTTTGATTCAGGGGAAAACTTATATGCTGTCGGTCACCTGGAATGCGCCACAGGAAGCGTTTGACGACCCGTCACAATTTTTTGAAGGTGCTGGAGTTGATGGTGTCTACCTGCCGTTCCACAAAGCGAACCAGTTTTTAGGCATGAAACCTCTCCCTACATTCTTATGTGTAGATGTGATGAAGCAGCCTGATGTAGAGAACAACCTTACGCGCTTACGTGAACATTTGGCTGCTGTTTTTGCCTAATTTTGCAGGGTTGTCTACAAAACGGTCATCAAAAGTGACCGTTTTTTTATATCGGGGGTAATATGACCACAGGGTAACTAATCATGCGGCGATTCCCTATCTTACTGATGTTGGCCGTGGAGCTCTGATGTTATCTAAATTTCAGTTAGTCAGTTAGTCAGTTAGATAGCTTGAACAGTTACTCGAAAGCCTGACTGAAACGTGAGGGCAGTGGAATTAACCATTTGATTCAGAAATAACTTATTATGGAATTGATTTTTCTAGGTACTGGTGCCGGAACACCAAGTAAAGAACGAAATGTGAGCAGCCTAGTACTGAATCTGCTTAGTGAACGGAATAGCTTTTGGATGTTTGATTGTGGGGAAGGAACTCAGCATCAGGTTTTGCATTCTTCAATAAGACTTGGGCGTCTGGAAAAGATCTTTATCACTCATTTACATGGGGATCATATCTTTGGTCTGCCTGGATTACTCAGTAGTCGCTCAATGGCTGGTTCTCAGGATCCACTGGCGCTGTATGGCCCGCCGGGCATTAAAGCGTTTGTTGAGACTGCACTGAACCTCAGTGGTTCTTATCTGACCTACCCACTGGAGATTATAGAAATTCAACCGGGTAAGGTGGTGGAAGACCAACAGTTTTGCGTCACTGCATTGCCGTTGGTACATGGGATAGAAAGCTTTGGCTATCGAATTGTAGAAACCGATAAACCGGGGACTTTGGATGCTTCTCGTTTATTGGCCGAAGGGATACCTGCGGGCCCAATTTTTCAGCGCTTGAAAGCCGGTGAACTGGTTTCATTGGATGATGGCCGAGTGGTTAACGGTCATGATTATCTTGGCCCAGCTCAGAAAGGGCGATCGTTAGCAATATTTGGCGATACTTCCCCCTCTGAAACATCATTAGTGCTGGCTAAAAATGTTGATGTGATGGTTCATGAAACCACACTGGAAGCATCAATGGCCGAGCAGGCCAATAGCCGGGGGCATTCTACAACTCAACAGACGGCGGAGTTGGCTAAGGCTGCGGGAGCCAAACGTTTAATCATTACTCATTTTAGTGCGCGTTATGATTCAGAAGAGAGTGTTCGCTTGCTGGCCGAGTGTCAGGAAATATTCCCACAAACTGAGATGGCTTGTGATTTAGCTGTATTCACACTTTAGTTAGCTTATTCAGGTATCTGTTATGCAGATACCCTGATGGTGTTCACCCGTAAAATATTCGTTCGCTGTTATTATTTATGACCAGCTAATGTAGATGATAATATTAGTAAGAATTCTTATTCCTCTAGATTAAAGAGTGTTTTTGATTTCTGTAATTAACTGTGATAAATGTAATGTGTCTCCAATTCGTTATTTGTAATTATTATTTAATATACCTGTTTGGTAAAATAATGCTCAGATTAACAATTTTATAAAAATAATGTTTTTTATGGTTTTGGATAGGTGAAAATATTTTATTAGTTGGTAATATTCTGCATTCTAATATAAATCAGAGAATGTTATGTACAGTAAATTGATTGTTTCATTAGCTGAGCACCCTCAGTACTTTGATGATGTAATGGAGTGGTGCTATCGGGAGTTTTGGGAAGGGCCAAAAACCGATAATTTTGAGCTTAAAGAGTTTTTGAGTGAACATCTCAAGAAGAATAGGATTCCCTGTTCTTTAGTTGCCCTGTGTGATGGTAGACCTGTAGGCTCAGTGCACCTGATGGAAAGAGAGCATGATATTAATCCCTTTTTTCCCTGCCTAGGTGGCCTCTATGTTTTACCCGGATACCGAAAGCTTGGTTTTGGTTCTATGCTGATTGAAAATGCGTTAGAGCGAGCACGAATAAATGGTTTTCCGAATGTCTATTTGGCGGCAGACGAGAGTATTACCTATTATGTTTCTCGGGGTTGGACAGTGATTGCACCAGACGAGCAAAGTGAACTTTATATTATCTCAAGGCCAAGTCGGATGTCTTTTTTTTCTGTGAATACCAATATGCTACATTAATATATTTAAGTAGTGATTACATATTAATCTTTTTGCCTCATTCTAACGATATGGCTACTTTATTAGTTACCTTATTTTTTGGATATTCGTGTTGTTAATAATATCAGCGTGGAACTATTTTTCCGATAAAACTCTCTTGATTAAAAAATAGAGGCTATAAGAATTAAGATGACTTCTAATTATATTTAATTAACACCATGCGGGTGTATCACACAGATTGATATCATCATTGATTGCCATTTTTCAGCCTTTAACATTATAATAAAAACACTGTTCCAATTTTTCTGAAACGAATACCAGCATGAGGTGGCAACCAAATGGCCGCGGATGATTTAGATAAACAACCAGATTCAGTCTCATCAGTATTGAAAGTTTTTGGCATATTGAATGCGTTAGGCGAAGAACATGAGATGGGAATCTCCGAGCTGGCTCAACAGGTAATGATGTCGAAAAGTACGGTATATCGTTTCCTGCAAACGATGAAGACATTAGGTTATGTGACGCAAGAAGGGGAATCGGATAAATACTCTCTTACACTGAAGCTATTCGAATTAGGTTCAAAGTCATTACAGCATGTTGATTTAATTCGCTATGCCAATATTCAAATGCGTGAAATATCCAAACAAACTAAAGAGGCTATTCATCTAGGGGCGCTGGATGATGATGCCATTATTTACATTCATAAAATTGATTCGCTGTATAACCTGAGAATGTACTCGCGCATTGGACGCCGTAACCCAATCCATACTACAGCAATTGGTAAAGTCTTGATGGCATGGAGCGATCCACTGGAAGTTCAGGAAACGTTAAGCAAGACTACCTTTACTCGCAGTACAGATAATACCATTCTGTGTTCTGAAGATTTTGTTTCGGTGTTAGAGCAGGCCAAAGAACAAGGCTTTGCGGAAGATATTGAAGAACAAGAAGAAGGACTACGTTGTATCGCGGTACCCGTATTCGATCGTTTCGGTATTGTCACCGTTGGTTTAAGTATTTCATTACCGACTATCCGTTTTTCTGAAGAGAACAAGCCTCAAATTATTAAGATGTTGCATGATGCGGCTCGTAATATCTCTTCGCAGATGGGCTATCACGACTATCCGTTTTAAGTTCTAGCAGCAAGGGGACTGAGTCCCCTTTTGTTGTCATCAACGATGCATGATTCCGTGAAATATTATCCACGTTCAAACGTATTAATTACGTGACGCAACAAAATTCAGACGTCAGACAACGTTTTTTGTCGGATATACGTGTACATTTCAATCAGATTTTTGGCTAAATAGCTTTATATCAATCGAATATTACTCTTTGACAGGATTCGGTTTATGAAATTGAAATGTGCAATTATTGATGATTTTCAGAATGTCGCTTTATCTATGGCTGACTGGTCTCAGTTACGGGATCGGGTAGACGTATTTTCACTCTCTCAACATATTTCCGGTGAGCAGGAACTGGCAGACAGAATTGGTGATTGTGAAATTGTCATCATCATGCGGGAACGCACACCATTTACTGAGTCGTTATTGGCTAAATTGCCTAAACTTAAACTGTTGATTACTTCTGGCATGCGTAATGCTGCTATTGATGTGAAAGCAGCGATGGCTCAGGGAGTCACAGTTTGCGGAACACCAAGCGGTTCAGAACCCCCGATGGAACTAACTTGGGCGCTGATTTTAGGGCTAGCCCGCCATATTGTGCCGGAGAATAATGCATTGCGCCAAAATGGAGTATGGCAGAGTACCGTGGGGGTAACTCTCAGCGGTAAACGCCTTGGGCTGTTGGGATTAGGCAAAATTGGTGGGCGGGTTGCTCAGGTTGCTAAAACATTTGGCATGGAGGTCTCAGCCTGGAGTCCGAATTTGACGGCTGAGCGAGCAAGTGAAGTTGGGGTTGAATTGGCGCCATCAAAAGAGGCTCTGCTAGAGAGTAGCGATTTTGTTTCCATTCATCTGGTTCTGGGTGAACGCTCCCGAGGATTAATCGGTGAAGCTGAGTTGAACAGAATGAAGTCAAAGGCATTTCTAATTAATACCTCTCGGGCTGCAATTGTCGATCAGGCCGCGCTCATTGATGCTTTGAGTCATCAGCGTATTGCTGGCGCTGGACTGGACGTGTTTGAAATAGAACCATTACCAGAAAGTGATATTCTGCGTACTTTACCCAATGTATTAGCAACGCCACATTTAGGATATGTTTCTGACAGCAACTATCAGGGGTATTTTCAGGGGGCAGTTGAAGATATCCTTGCTTATCTTGCAAAAAAACCGATTCGCCAGTTAAGTTGAATTTATTTGATGTTTATTTCTAAAAATATGCCTCACCGTTTATTGTGAGGCATCTATTTAAAATGGTTATATATCCTATTAATTATATTTTGCAACGCGTTAAATTAAGGGTGTGGTTTCAAGTAAAATATCTTACTTTTAAATAGTTAGCCTAAGTCAAAGAAAGGGTAATCTCTATTGCTCGCTGATAGATGAAACATTTGTTACTAGTGTATACTCCAAGTTAATAATTTTCTATTTAGGTTATATAGAGTCGGGGACCAAATGATAAATAATAATAAGACGGGCGAAAAAGTGACAAAGGGTGCAATGATTACTGAGGAAATATTGGACACTTTAATAGAACAATGTGCTGCAAGATATGCGATGGTCAAAGAAAAAGTTTCTCTTAGCGGTGATATTAGCGATGAGACTCTGCGTCTGATTGGGCCAACAACCAATGATATTGCGGAAATTTGCGTGATTAATGTCTATCAGGCTCGTTATTATCTGTTGAAGTTAATGGAAGAAGGGCGAGTATTAAAAACCGGCGTGAAAAAGGGTTACCCATTGCACTGGTGGTTGATTGGTGCTGAAAAATAATTTTTATATTATGTGATGTTATCTTTAAAGAGATTAACATCAGGAATGAGTTAATAACTCGAAGATAGCAGATTAGCGTTTTCTGTTATTAAAAAGTGTATCTTTTAAATACCAATTCATACTTCTCTCATTTTTCTTCTTATCGGTTAGTTATTTTTTTCTTGTATTTCCGTTAACGTTAGCAATGAATCAATTTCACTGTTCTGCATTTTTGTAGTGGTGGAGATAATTCATTTCTATCTGGCTATAATCAGTTATTATCAATAAATATCCGCCAGAAAAGGATGACATTGATGTTCATCAGCCGATTATCTATTTCGACCATGCCCGTTATCGGGGCTCTTTCTTGCATCTTGCTGAGTTCAATCGCTATGGCAACACAGATTTCTGATAACCGGATGTTAGCTAAAACCGGTGATGTTATTCAGGTACGCCTTGATGAGTTGCATCCAACACAGGTCGCCGTGGGTAAGCTGCAAATTGCTGGTGATTTAGATGACTATGCAAGAAAGCCTGAAAAGTTGCTTGCGGATCTCTGTAAGGTTCAAGGGGCCGGTAAACTGGAACAGCAAAATCCATCTTCCTCTCCTAAGGATCCCTCGTCATATCGTTGCACGTTACCAGCAGGAACAGATAAATCAGCAATGAATACGGTTGATATTGGTCCAGGCGGAAAGATTTATCTGACCGATGGGCATCATGCTTTTAATAGCTTTTGGGAAGCCAGCGGTGGTGATGTTCGTTTAAGCGTATTAGTCGGGGAAAATCTGAGTCGTGATGTAAAAGGCAATCCCGTTAGTCAGACTCAATTTGAGCAGAAAATGGCTGAGCTAAAACATTTCTTACCCATTGATGCCAAAGGTAATCGAATTACGTTTGCACAATTACCACCGTCTCTTGGGTTGAAATCATTTCAGGACGATCCTTGGCGTTCAATGCTCTACTATTTAAGGGGCATTTCTTATGATAAGTCAGATAACAATTTGGATCCGAAAACCGGTAAGCCTTATCCTGAAGTGCCTTTTCTGGAGTTTTATTGGGGACAATTGCTGAACAGTAAAATGGATTTAAGTCAGTACTCACTATCAGAGTTAGCCGGATATATCAGCGCGTTGAACGATGCGGCCCAAATAATGACTGAACTATCGCCAGAGCAACACGTGGGAGACTCAGGAAAGAGTGCTGCGGAGTTGGGTAAGCTAGACAAAGTATATAACAAGAAACTGAAGAAATTGTCAGAACCAGACTCTAAACTGGCGAAGGCTCTGGCTTATCAAGCTTCCCATCCGCAATAATTTCTGGTTTATCTCATTCGGTTGAGCCAAGAATGACTCCATTCTTCTGGTGTATCTGGATAGTTAAGGGATAATGCCTGATTGAGGGCGTATAGGGTTGGTGATGGTAGTTCACCGGGCTCTTGCAGCTCTTCAGTGCAAAGAACGCATGACGGGGGGCCATCATTTATA
Source organism: Limnobaculum parvum (assembly GCF_003096015.2). Taxonomy (NCBI): domain Bacteria; kingdom Pseudomonadati; phylum Pseudomonadota; class Gammaproteobacteria; order Enterobacterales; family Budviciaceae; genus Limnobaculum; species Limnobaculum parvum. The sequence goes on from NZ_CP029185.2 coordinate 423,426, forward strand.
ATATTCCCTCCAGACAGGTGTATTACTCGTGAATAGTGGCGGGCAACAAAATCCAAGTCGTGGCTAATGGTTAAAATAGTTGTGCCTGATTGTTGGCAATGGGCCAGCCATTTTTCAAATATCCTAAGCCAGTGAGCGTCAAAATCACGACTTGGTTCGTCTAAGAGCAGTAATGGTGGTGATAAGGCGGCTAGACAGGCAACGGCAACCATTCTTCGCTGACCGGCATGAAGGTCTAATGGATGTTTATCTGCCAGCTCGGTTAGCTCGCACAGTATCAATGCTTGCTCTGTATATTGGTCTATTTGTTCTCGTGTTAGCTTACGTTGCTTTAAGCCAAAGGCGATTTCATCTTTGATGCTGCTATGGAATATCTGCTTTTCTGCTTCCTGAAACAGAATGCCAATACTCATCGCTCTCTGTTGGGCTTTTAGTTGTGAAAGATCCACTCCGTTCAGCGTAATTTGGCCTTCATCTGCTTTCAGTAAACCTGCAGCTAGGCGAAGCAGCGTCGATTTTCCTGCACCATTATCACCTACCAGTGCGACACGCTCTCCTTGATTCAGCGTTAAGTCGAGATTATTCAGGCAATATGTCGAAGCCTTTGGCCAACGAAAGGAGACCTTATTAAAGGTTAGCATGTAGATCCTTAAAAGCGCAGATTAGCTCATTTTCCGAGCGGGGGATCTCTCCCGGCCAAGCATGATGAGTTGAGAGTAAATGAATGACCTGCCAGGCATCGGGAGCATTAATCTGAGTCATAGCCAACGGAAAAATTTGTGAGATAGATCCTTGAATCATCGGCTGGCCTTGTTTAAGGACTAAAGCCTGAGAACAATATTTTGCCGCAGGTAAAAATGCGCGCTCAAACAAAATGACTTTGCAATTGTGACGCACGGCATAATTTCTGAGTTCCGATAAGAGTTGTGCTGTAGCTTTGGGTGTTAATCGACTAAAGGCTTCATCGAGTAGCAGTAATTTAGGACGCATTGCTAATGCACAAGCTAGAACTATTCGTTGTGCTTCTCCGCCAGACAGCGTTGACGGATGCCGTGTACGTAAGTGCTGACTATGGGTACTATCCAAGGCTTCATCAATACGTTTCAGGATCTCATCGGGCGGTAAAGCCAAATTCTCAGGCCCGAAAGCGATCTCTTCTTCAACGCTGAATGTACAGCCCGAAAGCTGGAGTTGTGGTGACTGTTGAATTAATTGTATCTGTGCTGCCTGTGTTGATAGCGGGGCTTGCCCGATGTCTTCGTCAAATATTTGTAGCGTACCGCTCAGAGTACCTGTCAGATGCTCCGGAAACCATCCTGCTAGTAGCTGGGCCAGTATACTTTTCCCACTGCCGTTGCCTCCATAGATAACAAAAAAGGGATCGTCCGGTAACGTAAGATTCAGCGGGCCAAGTAGAGGCTCTTCTTCTCCACGTGATGTAAAGATGACATCTTTTAATGTAACCACCAGAAATACCCCCCGATTTGAACCAAACAAAGCAGAAGTAGAGCGTAACGACCTATCTGCTGTAGCCGGCTGTCTGGGGGTACCCACAGAGTTGTCCGGTGGGCATGAACTCTGAAAGCTTTCATATCCAGTGCTGCGCCCCGAATGGCCAGTTCATTAAGTGCATTACTGGTTAGTGGTAGCAATAGGGCGGGAATAGCGCGCAATCGTTGATGCCAGGAGCCATCTAGAGGAATACCTCGAGCCAACTGTGCATCTTTGATGGTGTGCAACTGTTGTCGTAATTGTTCAACGACCAGCAGCGGCCCTGCCAGAACATAAGCGAAGCTGACGGGCAATCGGCTGGCAAATAGTGCGCGTACAAACTGGCGAGTAGGGACTTTTTGTAGCCAGATCTGGGCACTACTAATGATAACCAATAGTTTCAGCCAGAGCGCTGCAGCCATTGGCATCCTTTGTTGATCTAGTGGTGTTCCATTCAGCCAGTGGGCCAACCAGCCACTGTGGACTACCCATAATCCCAAACCCATTGGAATCATAAACCATACAACAAAGCGCCAGCGGTGGCGGGTGTCTGGCAATAGTAAAAGCAGGGCAAACATACTCGCACTGTAGATTAATAAGGCATATCCCAACGGAAAAAGTAGTGCGGTCAGGGCCAGCCATCCCCATAACATTAATGAGGTAAATGGGTGCATATCAGCTGACCGCTGCCATATTAGGGAAGCTGTTATGTGTTCTCTGTGGCAGACCTCTGACTAACAGCCAGGCGATGATGGCGGTCAGAATCTTATCTATCAGATTTACACCAATAACTGTAATGGCAACTGACTCAACTAAGTTCTGTCCTACGGCATTAATATAGGCGACAAAGAAATCTGCACCGCTACCGGTAGCCCCACCAAACAGGTAAGTACGAATCGGTACTGCGATCAGCGTTAACGCTAGAGTAATCACGATGCCAGAGACGATAACTTTAGGTACGGAGCGAAACCAGCCAATGCGAGCCATAATGCCGCAAACTAGACCAATTATCATTGCAACTGGTGCAAAGGCTGCAGCAATTGGACCGGAGATTAATCCCCAGAGTAAATTAGTTAATAATCCAGTGAACATCGCAGCCCAGGGACCCGCCAATAAAGCGCATAACATAGTGCCAATGGAGTCAAGAAAGATAGGAAGCTTGAGCATGGAAACAATTTGTCCACCAATCATATTAATTGCAATAGACATAACCATAAGAACTAGCGTACGGCTGGAAACGGCATTACTTGCCATAGAAACCTCGATGATGTGTTAAATCGAAAATAATAAGTGTTATTACCGGTTATTAATAACTAATTCTTCATAACCAGAATGTGAGCAAGGCTGTCGACTGAAACGCAATTGTTCCAGCTCGCCTAGAACTAACTCCAGTGTTGTTCTTACTGTGCATCCAGGCATGATGTGACCGCCAGTAACTTTCCCCGTCCCATCGGAAACAGATAAATGCAGGTGTTCCCCTTGCTGTTCAAGAGTGCCGATCAGAGAAACGACCTCAAATTTACCGCTGAATAAGGTGGTATCTGGCTCTCCGGCGAAGCGCAGTGCGACATCCGTCAGGCTACCAACGCACCCAGCAATGAACGCTGCCTGCAAGTTTTGTTCAACAATAAATGTTTTTAGTGAGCTTAATAACTCTTGACCGGGATAGAGGCGTAAAGCCAAAAAACGTGCGTTAGAGTAGGTGCTAATTTTATGATTCATAAAATATTTTCCGGCTATTTTATTTGTGTTAGTGATGGCTCACATACCCCAGCTTTCAGGAAAGCCGATATATCATAACGTTATCTGTAAAAGATAGAAGAGATGAAGATAGAAATCTGACTGATAGGTAGAAGTCCATGATAGAAAAGCTCAACAAGAAAAAAACAGTTCTAAAACTCAATCAGTTATAAGCTGAAATTAATCGAAGTCAATTCAGGCCATTTACTTTAATTCAACTCCTTTGCCTGAATTGCGTTACTATCGATATATAACAAAGAACATCGCTCTTTTTGAGCTAAATCATTCAGTATAAGAGATTCAATATGGAAAACCTTATTTGTTACAAGCAATTACCCTGCTGGAACAGCGTAACGCTGCCTGCCATGTTTGAGGAAAAACAGAATACTCAACAAGGGACTTGGGCAAAATTGACGTTGTTTAAAGGTGAGATGACATTTGCTTTTTTAACCGGAGAGGGTGAAGTTATTCGTATTGAGCAGTTTTCTGTACATCGTCAGCCTGAGCTCATTAAGCCACAGACGTGGCACAAGATCGTTAGCTATTCTCCAGATATTGAATGTCAGCTCGATTTTTATTGTCAGCCGGAGGACTATACCAATAAGAAGTATGGTATGACAAAAACGCATTCTGAAGTGCTTAACGCAACGCGTTACGTTACGCCTTGTAAGGTGCTGGATTTAGGATGTGGTTCAGGCAGAAACTCTCTCTATTTAAATAAGCTTGGCTTTGATGTTAGGGCGCTTGATAAAAATGAGCAGAGTATTCATGCGCTTCGGGAGATTATTGATTCCGGACCGTTAAGTGGCATTCAGGCTGAAGTATTCAATATCAACGAGCAGGAGATTGATGATACCTATGGTTTTATCCTGTCTACCGTCGTATTTATGTTTTTGGATCAAGAAAGAGTGCCTACCATTATTAAAAATATGCAGGATAAGACTGAGAGTAACGGTTACAACCTGATTGTTTCTGCGATGTCGACGGATGACTACCCTTGTTCAGTACCATTTTCATTTACCTTTAGCCAAGGTGAATTGAAAGATTATTATCAAGGTTGGGAGATTATTAAATATAACGAAGATGTAGGGGAGCTACATAAAACAGATAGCGATGGTAATCGTATCAAGTTGCGTTTTGCGACGCTATTGGCAAAGAAAGTTGCCTGATTTTTATCATGCCATCAGTCTTTTACTTCAGCACGGATAAAAAGAATAGGGTACTCTGGTGTTGTAACTCGGTACAGGGTCATGATTCAAGTCAATGTGGCAGGGGATGCTTAAAGCGGCCCGTGGTTTTTTGTTAGAATCAGTAAGATGCTCAATATGATATAGGGGGAAACATGCGGGTTAAATTGTGTTTAAGTCTTGCGGTGGCATTACTGGTGGCGGGTTGTTCCAGCACTAATACGCTAAGTGGTGCCGGTCAGCAAGTCCGGATAGCTGATGAGCAACCGGGTGCGACATGCCAGTTATTAGGTTCAGCAGAAGGAAGCCAAGGTAACTGGTTGTCTGGTGCTAGCAGTGAATATGATTCTGTGACCAGCGCAACAAACGATCTGCGTAATAAAGCGGCAGCCATGGGCGGAAATGTTATTTATGGTGTGAGTGGACAAGGACACAGTTTTTTATCTGAGTTCGTCCCTCTAGACAGTAAAGTCAGCGGGCAGATTTACCGTTGCCCAAATTGATTGGCTGGTAATTTCAGCTCCGGCACTGTACCGGAGCTGAAATTGTTTTGTTTCTACTTTGCGTTATTTTTCTGATTTATAAGTGTAATACTCAAAAATACCATCGCCGTAGTATTTGGATGCTCTTTGTTGGACTGCGTTAAGAACAAGCCCTTTTATCGTCAGGCCATTCTGCTCAAAACGTTTTAGTGACATTTCCACTTCCCTGACAGAACTGTGTTCAAATCGTGCAACCAGCAGATTTGTGCCAGAATATCGACCAATAATCATTGAGTCTGTTGTTGCTAATATTGGTGGGGTATCGAAAATGATCAGATCATAATTTGTACCCGCCCATTCAATGAATGACGAAAAATACTTATTCATTAATAATTCTGATGGGTTAGGAGGAATTGAACCTCTCGGAATAAAATCTAAACCGTTAGTTTTTGTTTTATAAACACATTTTTCGATTTCTTTTTTATTAGAAAGAATATCGGAGAGCCCATTTTCCATCGATATCTTAAATAACTTATGTAACCCTCCTTTTCTCATATCAGCATCAATGAGAAGAACTCTGACCCCTGATTGTGCGACAACAACTGAAAGGTTACTGCTGATAAAGCTTTTCCCTATACCTGATGTCGCACCAGTAATCATGAGTATTCGGTTGCTGGCATCAAGCATCGCGAAATGTAAGCTGGTTCTCAGACTTCGTATTGCCTCAACAGCTAAATCAGTTTCTTGTTCTATTGCCAATAATGTAGTGGAATCTGTTTGCGGCTGTTTTATGAGGCTTCTATTCTTATTCTTTAAATTTTTAGATAATGGAATATTTGCATAAATATTTATACCCGTATTTTCAAGCTGTGATGAGTCATTAATGGTTCTTCTGAAGAGCTCTTGGATGAAGATTATTAGGATCGAGAGAAATATCCCGGCAATAAATGAGATTGCTATGATTAATAATGACTTAGGTTTTATTTTTTCTGGTTGGGTAATCGCCTTGTCTACAATTCTGGCGTTACCAACCGTGCTGGCTTTATTAATGTTTAGCTCTTGCTGTTTATTTAGTAGAAGCATATAGATTTCTTGGCCAGACTGTACGTCTCTGGTCAGTCTTAAAATCTCTTGCTGTGTTTTCGGCATATTAGTAACGCTTTTGTTTAAGCGTTCTTTTTCCTGCAGTAATGTATCCTTCTTCTCTAATAATGAACGATAGGCAGGGTGCTCTTTAGTGTATAATTTAGATATTTCAGCTTCTTTAAATGTGACTTCATTTAACTGAGACGTAATTGAAACCATAGAGTCAAGGATCGATTTTGCCTCTAACGTTAAATCAACAGATTCATTAGTTTGTCTGAATGTATTTAATTTGATTTCAGCTTCTTCAAGTTGTTTTTTTATCAGTGGTAGTTGTTCTTTTAAAAAGCCTAAGCTGTTAGCGGCTTCTTCTGATTTTCTCTCGACATTTTGCTGTAAATAATTATTACTAATACTATCTGCGATTTTCTTTATTTTTTCTTTGTCTTTTCCCGTGACGTAAAGTCTAAGTATTCCACCGTCTTTCGTTGTGTCTTGAATTGATAAATCCAATAACACATTATTAATTGCAGTGAGATAATCTCTTTTCTTTATCTTAAATGTCGTTCCTACGGGAGCAATAATATCACTGATTAAAATAGAAATATTATTACTTTTCTCAAGTGATGCTATTTTACCCGTTATATCAATATCATTTCCTTCCAGAGTATATTGATTGTCGGGTAAGACTGTAAGGATGAATTCATCATTATACATGGCCTCAGGGATATCAAATTTAGAGATCGCCACTTGACCAGGCCTAATTTTTAGCCATTTAGATAATTTTTCTCCAACGATTGGAAAGTACGTTTCTGATACTTCAATATCTAAATTCAGGTCGGAAACGGTTTTTCCTATGACCATCCGTGATTTTATCAGCTCCATCTCTGTTGCTGTTGATGGGATAACATTACTTGATAAAATTTCGGATACGCTATTTAAAAGACTATTGGTAGGGTTCTTTTCTATCTGAATCAGTACATCAGCCCGATAAATAGGAGTGGCGAATAAAGAATAAAAAGCTCCAATTAGAGTCAATAATATTGTAATAGATATGAGTAACCATTTTTTATCTATAATGGTACCTAAAATCTTTCCTAAATTTATTTCATCTTCTTCTTTAGGATTCTTATGTAAGGCACTACGATTTTCTGACATACTTATTCCTGCTTATTCTGATGCTATCTTCATTAATATGTTTAGTGACTAAGCACTTTCGCCCACATATCTGCGGACTCAGATAACTGTTGATAAATTAACTCAAACATTTTTTTGCTCTGCCCGTAAGGATCGACAATATCACGTTGGTTATTCCAGTGGCCAAACAACATTGTTTTACCGCTGGCTTCTGGAGCCAAGTGATTTATTGTTTCCATATGTACTTTTTCCATGACCAAAATTAAGTCATATTGGTGACATAGTTGAGCATTGAACTGTTTAGCTTTGTGATCTGAGACCGATATTCCATGTTGTAGTGCAATTTCTGTCATCGTTTTTTCTACAGGATGATTCACAATAGCGTTCAAACCTGCAGATTCAATAGTCTTATTCGGTAGCTGTATTTGTAAGAGCCGTTCTCCTATAGGTGAACGGCAAATATTGCCTACACAAACAACCAGAATAGAGTCAAACTTTAGTTTGGCCAATTTCTAACCCAACGAGTTGATTCTGTCATGCTGTTAATACTGGTTATTGTTGGAGCTAGTTGACTAATCACGCGATTCCAACGAGCGATAGGGGCGGTAGTGACATAAACAATATCATAAGGTTGCAATTGGAATTCAGTGCCTAATACTAGCGCAGAAGCATCTTTTGCATTTAGCTGATATATATTAGCTAATTTTTTATCAGCGCTGTTGTCCGGTTTAATGTTGCTATTCTCTTCCAGCGGGTTAAATTGCAAGGTCCCGTCTTCAGGACCGTTATTTTGTTCGATAATGGTATTGCTATTTGTTTTATATGTATTTTTTCTGATGGAGCGAATAACAAATATGCCGCTGGCGTCACTCAGCGCTTGATCAATACCGTCGGCATTACCCAGCGCTTCGGTTAATGTCATACCGCTACGATCCATGCGTAATGTGCTTTGCTTTTTGACTTCACCCATAACAAAGACTTTTAAATCATCATTACGTGGAACATATAAAATATCACCATCATGCAACAAACGGTTTTGGGTTAAATCACCATGTTGCATTAATGCATTTAACGATATGGGATATTTCTCTCCATTGCGTGTAAGTATGGCATTGTTCCAGTTAGCATTTTCGGTAAGACCACCCGCTTGATTAAGTGCATCGACTATGGTCAATGGGATATTGGTAATAGGTTGTTGGCCTGACTTGGTGACTTCACCAGTAATATAGGCTTTTTTAGCTCGAAAAGAGGCAATACTGACATCGACTTGGGGAGATTCAATATATTGAGCGAGCTGGTTTGTTATCGTTGCCCGTACTTGGGCCATAGTTTTGTCTTTAACTGAGATCTTACCGATATAGGGGTAAAAAATAGTACCATCAGATTGTACCCAGTTTCCCGTGTCACTGGCGCTACGAAACTGGCCTGCTGGTGTAGTCAACTCAGGATGATCCCATACGGTTACCATCAATACATCACCGATACCGATACGATATTCGTAGTTTTGTAGCTCTTTTTCCAGATCGGGATTAGCCTGAGCAACTGCGGGATGAACTCGATGTTGTTCAACTAATTGTGGCGTAATACTATAGACATTGACCATTGTGTTAATGTCAAAGTTTTCATCTTCCTGTTCCTGAACGGTCTTATTTGAAATCGAAAGGTGACTTCCAGGTTCCAAAGTACAGCCACTTAGAAAGACGATGGTTATTAGTGATGGAATTAATAGAGATATTTTCATTTTCATATACTGCCATAAAGTTGGGGCCAACATCAGGAATACGCGGGTAATCTGATAATTTACTATCGCCCGATTACTGGTAAGAGCATTGCCGCCTGAATGAGATAAACGGCTCATGCTGTCTTTTTAAAATTACTCAATATATCATTTAGTTAGTGTTATTCTTTGGGACCTGTAATTCTTCTATTATATGCTGTTTAGCTGTAGTTGATTGTAATTTTTTCATTAAATAGAAATAGATGAAAAATACGCCTAAAAACAGAAGAAGAGAAATGATCTCTTTGATCTTAAATTGCTCTAATGCAATACCAAAAAAAGCTAAAAGCAGTGCCATCGTCACGATGGTAAGAAGGGTTTGGTGTGAACTTAGCCCTTGGTTCATTAGAATATGATGCAGATGTCTTCTATCAGGTTTGAAAGGACTATTCCCCTGAAGAACGCGGCTGAGTATAACCGTGACCATATCCATTAACGGAATTGCTATTAGCCATAGGCCAGTTACTGCGGCGATGACAGCATTATCGCCTTGGGTTGCTAGTAATAATAGCCAAAGAATAGTAAATCCGATTAGCGTACTACCTGCATCTCCCATAAAGACTTTAAACTTCTTACCGAATGGGATACTTAAGTTGAGTAATAAATAAGGAATAATGATTGCGATGAGCGTAAGACACCAGACGGCTAACTTATTCTGATTTCCTAAATAAAAGCTGATACCCAGTCCCAATAATGAAACACAGGTAAGCCCACCAAGTAACCCGTCAATGCCATCAGTCATATTAAAAGCATTAACTGAAGCCCACATGGCAAATAAAGTGATAATGTATCCAATCCAGCCTAATATCAGTATATTGTTAGGTAATAAGTTGCCTAATGAATAAAGATAAGCCCCATCCATCATTAATAGAATGATAACTAGCGCCTGAATAATGATTCTAGGATAAACGGGTAAATCGAGACGGTCATCTAATATCCCTACGGTAAGCAGAATTGATGCGCCAATCAAGTAGGTTGTGCTATGCGGCAGAGACCCATCTAAAAAGATATACATAACACACATTGATAGATAGATAGCAATGCCACCAACCAATGGAATATGTCCGTGATGCAGTTTACGGACATTTGGTTTATCTACAAGGCCAACTTGAATAGCGAGAATTCGGCTTATCAATAGTATGGTTAGACAACAGGCAGACGCCGAGAATAAAAAGAAAAACACAGAATACCTTTAGCCTTTTGCAAATTTTCAGGGTTTGTAGCAGGCTACCGCCCATGGCTTACAGCTGCCATTTTGCTGAATTAATTTAAGTTGATAATTTATTTGATGCTATTTCATATATAAAAATAAATAATTTCAATTAATTAATAGAAACTACGCATCATATAAAATAGATAGCTAATGAAAGGAATATCCGGTGGGAATAAGCATTAAATGACTTCCTGTCAATTTTCTATCTCTGTTTTTTCATCCATTTTAAACAATTATGAGACAACAAGGACATTCATAATTATTTACTTGCGCTTTACTATATCCGATTCTCATTTCGGTAATACGCAGAATTCGATTTTAAAGGAGTAAATGGATTAAAGCAACGGGCAGTTATTGTTTTCTGGCTTTTAAACCCGTATATAATATCTGTGCTTTAATATTAAAAGGTCTTGATATTAGTAAGTTGCGGTATTAATAAGGAGCCGATAATCAATGTGATTCATTAAATCGGATAATATAATCATAAAGAGTAACTAGCTATAAAGTAATGAGTTTAATTAAAATTTTATGCAGTTCTACGCGCTTTATGAGTGGTTTTTAAGAAGGAGATTATTTTTATAGGTCTTAAAAAATATAGTAACTAGAAAATTAAATGATGAATTGGCGAATAATGTATATTCGCTATTTATAACTTACTAATTAATATGACCAGAATTATCTGCGACGTTGTATTGATATTTTTACTTATAACAGATTTGTAACTTTTATTTAAAAAGATATACATAAAAAATAGTATGTATTCTATATATGAATGTATCAAGCTCCACAAAAGCAAAAACCCGCCAAAAGGCGGGTTCTTTGAATGATGGTGCCCGGACTCGGAATCGAACCAAGGACACGGGGATTTTCAATCCCCTGCTCTACCGACTGAGCTATCCGGGCAACGGGGCGCATTAAACCGGATCTGAGTCTTATCGTCAATGGCTTTCTGTCTTTTAAGTGGTAAATTTCGATCAACCGCTGTTTTTTCACTCGAATTCTATCGTTATGCCTAAATATTCAGCGAAATAGGTGTGGAGTCACTGGCGCTGAGTGGTATACTTTTTGATCTTTTCAATATGCTCAATAAATTGCTCGGCATTCATAAACCCTGACACACGCAGCTCAGTGAGTTCTCTGCCCGTTTTATCGAAAAATAGGATCGTGGGTAAGCCCAGCACCTGAAACTCCTTCAGCAACGCTATATGCTGTTTATTATTCGCTGTTACATCAGCCTGAAGTAAAACGGCATCAGACAGTGCATTTTGTACAGATGGTGCACTAAAGGTATATTTCTCAAATTCCTTACAGGTTACGCACCAGTCAGCATACAGGTCCAGCATAACCGTTTTACCTTTAGCATTAGCTAGGGCTTGGTGTAATTCATCACTATTAGCGACCGGTATAAAGACGCCGTGGGTAGTAGGCTGGGCCGGTGAAGTGATAGGACTAAATGCCCAATCCTGCAATGGACGGGTAACAATCAGTGCTGCGGCCAGTAATAGTAGTTGAAGGAGTCTGCTCCATCCTTGTTGAGAACGTAGGCTGACAATAAAGGCCCAGCCAAAGAAAGCTAATCCTAATGCAGACCACATCCGTAGTTCCCAAACTTCGCCATACAGGCGACCCAGTAAAATTACTGGGAGTGCGAGGATCAGGAATCCAAATCCTTCTTTAACATACTGCATCCACGGGCCGCTGCGTGGTAATACTTTGTTGCCAAACAGTGTAACTAGAATTAAGGGAATTCCCATGCCTAGCGCGTACAGATAGAGCGTTCCACCACCGGCTAGCAAATTGCCGCTTTGGGCAATATAAAGCAGGATTGCTGTTAACGGTGCGGTTGTACATGGAGAACTAATGAGACCTGCTAGCGCGCCCATAATAAAGACACCAAAAGGAGAGCCACCTTTTTGATTATTACTCCAGCCGGTCATTTGGGTTTGTAATGAAGAGGGGAGCTGTAGGGTATAGATCCCAAACATAGAAAGCGCCAATAGAATAAACAGCGCTGACAGGCCAATTAAAACAACCGGATGCTGAAAATAGGCTTGAAATTGCATGCCAGCAGCAGCCACAACAAGACCCAATACGGTATAGGTTAATGCCATCCCCTGAACATAGACAAAGGCCAGAAAAAAAGTGCGCTTCAGGCTATAGTTTTGCTTATTTCCCAGAATAATACTGGAAATCAAAGGGTACATGGGCAGCACACAAGGGGTAGCTGCGGCAATAATGCCAATAACTAAAGCCCACAGAGGGGAGAAAGGAAGTGATTCTTCAGTATTTGCACTGTTACTTTGTGGAAGTGAGACAGTTGTTGATGCAGAATCGCTGGTCGCTGTTATTTCACTTAATGGAACCGTTCGCGTTTCGGGTGGGTAACAAAACCCGGCCTCAGCACAACCCTGATAACTAACCGTAATAACTGAGTTATTTTGAGCTTTTGAAAGAGTCAGAGGTACGGATAACGCATTTTTATAAATTAAGGTATCACCATAAAAGGCATCGTTATGCTTTTCTGCAGTCGGAAATGTATAGGGAGTTAGCGTGCTATTCTGTGCTTCAATTTTTATTTGGTGTTGGTAGAGATAGTAACCTGGAGCAATATCCCACTTGAGAATGACATTCTGATTGTTCTGGCTAAAATCAAAGGCAAAAGCCTGATCGACACTAATAAACTTTCCGGCGGATGGTGCCTTATCAAATAGTGACGCCTGTGCGCTAAACGAAGCGCAGAACAGCGTTAACCAAAAGAGAATAATTAATTTAGTGATGCGTTTAACCATGATAGATATTCTTTGTCGCCTCTGCTGATTGGTAATGCAAGCAGTTCTGGTACTTCATAAGGGTGATGCTGCCTTAGCGCTGCCATCAGAGCATCCTGATGCTGACAATTCGTTTTGAGCAACATCTGAACCTCATACTCCTGCTTCAACTTCCCCTGCCAATAATAGAGGGAGGTGGCACCGGGTAAGATCGTGACACAGGCGGCTAATTTTTTAGCCAATACTAAAGTCGCAATCTCTTGTGCACTCGCCTCATCTGGCGCAGTACAGAGAATAACAATGGCGTTGGTTCCGGTACTGTCAGAAATTGCTGCTGTCATAATGTTTACCTCTGGATGATGGAAAACATGTTGCATTCGACAAAATACTATACTGGTTGAGTGGGTGTTTGTCAGTAACTGGAAGAGAAAGAGAAGAATAGACCTGAAGTGCGGGCACCTCAGGTCTATCGAGGTAATTACAGAACCATATTACCTACAATGAATCCAAACAGAACTGACAGGGTAATCGCAATAACGCCAGGGATCAGGAATGAATGGTTAAACACATACTTACCGATACGGGTTGAACCGGTATCATCCATCTGAACGGCAGCTAGCAGCGTGGGGTAAGTTGGTAAAACGAACAGTGCTGAAACCGCAGCGAATGACGCTACAATACCGACAGGCGTTACGCCAAGAGCCAGTGCTGCAGGTAACAATGCTTTAGCTGTCGCCGCTTGTGAATACAGTAACGTAGCGGCAAAGAATAGAATAATGGCTAACATCCAGGAGTGGTCTTGGAGCAGGCCGCCTGAGAATTCTTTGATTTCGTTGATGTGGGCTTGAACAAATGTATCGCCTAACCATGCAACACCTAGAACACAGACACAAGCACTCATACCTGATTTGAAGGTACTCGCATTCAAGATCTCATTAGTATCAATTTTACAGAAAACACAAATTGCGGTAGCAATCGTCAACATGAAGACAACAATTGCATGGTCACGGCCTAAAATAGGGGTTTCGATCAGACCTACGGATTTACTAATCGCTGTTGCATACAGCATAACGGCAACGATTCCAAGCAGGAATAACAAAACAGAAAGTTTCGCCCCTGGTTTAATCACGATATCCGCAACTTTAGTATTGCTAACTAGACCTTTAGCCAGACGCTCTTTATAGATAGGATCGTCTTTTAACTCACAGCCGAGGAAGTTGCTGATCACCGCCGTCAACATAACGGCAACGAAAGTAGTTGGGATACAAATACCCAACAGCGTTAAATAGCTCACACCAACAGGTTCTAGAATACCGGCCGTGAATACAACCGCAGCTGAAATTGGTGATGCTGTGATGGCGATCTGTGATGCTACAACCGCAATAGACAGTGGACGGGAAGGACGGATGCCCTGACCTTTTGCCACTTCAGCGATAACAGGCATAGTGGAGAACGCAGTATGGCCCGTACCTGCAAAGATTGTCATGATGTAGGTAACGATGGGTGCAAGAAACGTAATGTACTTAGGATGTTTACGTAGCAGTCTGGCAGCTAAGCTCACCAGATAGTCCATACCACCAGCTACTTGCATTGCAGCGATGGCTGCGATAACGGACATAATGATTTGAATAACGTCGAATGGGATATTACCCGGGTTTATTCGACAAACTGTAGTCAGTATCAGTACGCCAAGTCCACCAGCAAAACCGATGGCGATACCACCTAGTCGAGCACCAACATAGATGGCCAGCAGGACAATCACAAATTGTACAGCTAACATATAATATTTCCTTGATTTTATAAGTGTTATTAAAAATAGATAACACAAGGTTAACGACTGCAATTTCCTACGGGTACTAAAAAGGCATGCTATTTTTTCAATGACATGCCTTTTATTTTGTTATAGCTGAGTCTTTGCCCGCCAGCAACTAGTCGTCGTAACGTTTTGCTTTATATTCTGGGTGCATCAGGTTCTTGATGGAGAAGATATCATCAAGTTCTGCTTCGGTCAGAAGACCGCGCTCCAGAACAACTTCGCGTACGGTTTTGCCAGTTTCAGCACAAATCTTACCAACAATGTCACCATTGTGGTGGCCAATGAATGGGTTCAGATAAGTGACGATACCGATTGATCCGAACACATAGGCCTCACACACTTCTTTATTGGCAGTGATGCCATCAACACATTTTTCAACTAAGTTGTGACAAGCATTAGACAGAATGTGGATTGACTCAAACATAGCCTGACCGATAACAGGTTCCATGACGTTCAACTGTAATTGACCGGCTTCAGCGGCCATAGTTATGCAAATGTCGTTACCGATAACTTTAAAGCAAACCTGGTTTACAACTTCAGGAATAACCGGGTTAACTTTAGCTGGCATGATAGAAGAACCCGCTTGCAACTCAGGTAAGTTGATTTCGTTTAAACCTGCTCGTGGACCAGAGGAGAGTAAACGAAGGTCATTACAAATTTTAGACATTTTTACTGCAAGACGTTTTAATGCGCCATGAACCATAACGTAAGCGCCACAATCAGACGTTGCTTCGATCAAGTCTTCTGCAACTACGCATGGGAAGCCGCTAACTTCAGCCAGCTTCTGTACTGCCAGAGGAGAATACTCTTTTGGTGTATTCAGACCGGTACCGATAGCGGTTGCACCAAGGTTAACTTCGAGCAGTAATTCAGCCGTGCGGGTAATGTTTTTGACTTCTTCTTTCAGTAACACACTAAAAGCATGGAACTCTTGGCCCAAGGTCATTGGTACAGCGTCTTGTAACTGAGTACGACCCATTTTAAGGACTTCTTTAAACTCAACGGCTTTACGATCAAAGCCAGCACGTAGTACTTCAATAGACTCAACCAATTTCATTAGTGAAGCGTAAACTGCGATACGGAATCCTGTAGGATAAGCATCGTTGGTAGACTGGCATTTATTGACGTGGTCGTTAGGGTTTAGATACTGATATTCCCCTTTTTGATGACCCATCATCTCCAAACCAATGTTGGCGATAACCTCGTTAGTATTCATATTGACAGAGGTACCCGCACCACCCTGATACACATCAACAGGGAATTGATCCATGCACTTACCATTTTTCAATACTTCATCACAAGCCTGAATGATGGTATCAGCAATAGAACGAGGAATGGTTTTCAGTTCCTTGTTAGCCATAGCTGCTGCTTTTTTTACCATTACCATGCCGCGAACAAACTCTGGAATATCACTGATTTTGCTATTACTGATGTAAAAGTTTTCAATGGCACGTAGAGTATGAACACCATAGTAAGCTTCAGCAGGTACTTCACGTGTCCCTAACAGGTCTTCTTCGATTCGGATGTTATTTGACATGTAAACCTTCTTTAATATACCAAGATGAATAAATAGTGAAAAACGGTGCTGCTAAGTGATGACGACATTATAAAAGCGTTGTAGCTCTTGGTGCCGAGATAATAAGCTCATTTTGATTAAAAGTATGAATCTAGATCAGATTATTGACATCACAAAAAATATTAATGACATAAACGTGATTCAAATCACACCAAATGGGTAGTTGTTGTTTTTGTCGTTATAGTTGATTTTTTAAGATGTCGACACTATATCAAGGCTATATATATAGTATATTAAACTGCTTTTGCTAATTTTAATGATAGGTTATCGAAACATCACTTTGATGTTAACTATGCTTGTTTTTGATATAGCTTCAGTATGTTATTATATAAAAATCATTTAATTTCTGAATGTTAAGGATCTTCTGTGCGCTGGCTACCGTTAATTCTATTATTTCTGCTAATTTACATCGAGATCACGATTTTTATTAAAGTCGCCGCTGTTTTTGGCGTGGCGCTCACATTAATTCTGGTCATTCTGACATCGTGTTTAGGGGTGTCACTGGTCCGTCATCAAGGGCTAAGAACATTAATACAAATGCAGGAGAAGATGGCAAGTGGTGAGAACCCAGCCGGTGAAATGGTAAAAAGCGTTTCGTTGCTGTTGGCGGGTTTCTTATTGTTAATCCCCGGCTTTTTCACCGATTTTTTAGGATTGTTGCTGTTGCTTCCACCTGTTCAGAAGCTTTTGACTTTAAGGATGATGCCATTCATTAATGTATTTCGTTCCGCTTCGGGGAGTTCATCGACGACACGTCAGGGAGGATATACTGTGGAAGGTGAGTTTCAACGTAAAGACGATGATACAAAAAAACATATTGGCGACAGGAAAGATCCTGACGTTTAAGTAAGCATCCCGATCCTTGTTTAATATTTATGCAATCTAACTGATGTAAATTTTTTTTCACCTTCCCCCTTGAAGGGAGGGTGAATGCCCCCAATATCTCTTTCACAAGGCTGGTAATTATAAATGTACCTGCTCAATCTAACCTGGTAAGGACCTTCTCAAAGGAGAGCTATCAATGAAAATTCGTCCATTACACGACCGCGTTATTGTCAAACGCAAAGAAGTTGAAACTAAGTCAGCTGGCGGTATTGTACTGACTGGTTCTGCCGCAGCAAAATCCACCCGTGGTGAAGTATTGGCTGTTGGTAAAGGTCGTATTCTTGAAAACGGCGAAGTGAAAGCACTGGATGTAAAAGTTGGTGATGTCGTTATTTTTAACGATGGCTACGGCGTGAAAGTAGAAAAAATCGATAACGATGAAGTCCTGATTATGTCCGAAAGCGATATTCTGGCAATTGTTGAAGCGTAATTTAGAGCGCTCTTTTTTGAACTGAATTGAAAAGTTAAGGGAAACCTGAAAATGGCAGCTAAAGACGTTAAGTTTGGTAATGATGCTCGCGTAAAAATGTTACGTGGTGTAAATGTTCTGGCCGATGCAGTAAAAGTGACTCTGGGACCTAAAGGTCGTAACGTAGTTCTAGATAAGTCATTTGGCGCACCAACAATCACTAAAGACGGTGTATCCGTAGCGCGTGAAATCGAGCTGGAAGACAAATTTGAAAATATGGGCGCACAAATGGTTAAGGAAGTTGCTTCCAAAGCCAATGATGCTGCAGGTGACGGTACCACTACTGCAACTGTACTGGCCCAGGCGATTGTGACTGAAGGTCTGAAAGCCGTTGCTGCGGGTATGAACCCAATGGATCTGAAGCGCGGTATCGACAAAGCGGTTATTTCAGCGGTAGCAGAGTTGAAAAAACTGTCTGTACCTTGCTCTGACTCTAAAGCGATTGCGCAGGTTGGTACTATTTCTGCTAACTCCGATTCAAGCGTTGGTTTACTGATTGCTGAAGCGATGGAAAAAGTAGGTAAAGAAGGCGTTATCACCGTCGAAGAAGGCACCGGCCTAGAGGACGAGTTAGACGTTGTTGAAGGTATGCAGTTTGATCGCGGTTACCTCTCACCTTATTTTATCAACAAACCAGAAACGGGTGCTATTGAACTGGAAAGTCCTTTCATTCTGTTAGTGGATAAGAAGATCTCTAACATCCGTGAAATGCTGCCAGTATTAGAAGCTGTTGCTAAAGCGGGTAAACCACTGGTTATCGTCGCCGAAGATGTGGAAGGTGAAGCATTGGCTACGCTGGTAGTTAACACCATGCGCGGTATCGTAAAAGTGGCTGCTGTCAAAGCACCTGGTTTTGGCGATCGTCGTAAAGCCATGTTGCAAGACATTGCGACTTTGACTGGCGGTACGGTTATTTCTGAAGAAATCGGTTTAGAGCTGGAAAAAGCGACTCTAGAGGATTTAGGTCAGGCAAAACGCGTTGTTATCAACAAAGATACTACCATCATCATTGATGGCGTTGGTGACGAAGCCGCTATTAAAGGCCGCGTAACGCAAATTCGTCAGCAAATTGAAGAAGCAACTTCTGACTACGACCGTGAAAAACTGCAAGAACGCGTAGCTAAATTAGCTGGCGGTGTTGCTGTGCTGAAAGTGGGCGCTGCAACTGAAATTGAAATGAAAGAGAAAAAAGCGCGTGTAGAAGATGCTCTGCAAGCGACTCGCGCAGCGGTAGAAGAAGGTGTGGTTGCTGGTGGTGGTGTAGCATTAATTCGCGTTGCTGCGAAAATTGCCGATCTGCAGGGTGATAATGAAGATCAAACCGTTGGTGTCCGTGTTGCGTTACGCGCAATGGAAGCACCATTACGTCAGATCGTGGCTAACGCCGGTGAAGAACCTTCTGTTGTGGCAAATAACGTGAAAGCCGGTGACGGTAGCTACGGTTATAACGCAGCCACTGAAGAGTATGGCGATATGATCGATATGGGTATTTTGGATCCAACCAAAGTAACCCGTTCTGCTCTGCAATACGCTGCTTCAATCGCCGGTCTGATGATCACGACTGAATGTATGGTGACTGATTTACCGAAAGATGAAAAATTAGACATGGGTGCTGCTGGTGGTATGGGCGGCATGGGTGGTATGGGCGGAATGATGTAATTCCCCTATACATTCAGCCAGTCTGAATAGTAGAAACCTCGGTTTTTTATGCCGGGGTTTTTTTATGCTCTAAAAATGAATGATAAGAAACGGTTAAGATATGGGATTCCATAGGAGTTGGAGAATATTTTCCGGATGATAAAGACCTGCTTCTTTCAGGCTGTCGGCCGACAGCTTAAATGATTCTGGATATTGGCGGCGCCAGCGGTGATAAATATTCACAATATCGATCATTTTTGATTTTCTGAGTTGAGAATATTTCAGAGCCCAATAGCCAATCAGATTGCGCAATATAAAGCAGTCAGCGATCAGTTGATAATAGGTTTCTTCCTCTGACATCTTTGCATGATAGGGGAAGCTATCGTGGTAAAGGCGATAAAATAGATAGTTGGTTACCACATGAGGGAATTCGTTAAATACCGGAGTGACAGTTTGTATCCAAGCATTTTCAAGTGCAGCAATTTTCTGAGCACCACTCTCTGTCGACTGCTGGAGAATATCATGGTGCACCTCATTCCAGAAGGTCGCCATGTTGGGCAAAGTTTCAACGTTGGCTAATTCTGTTACCTGAGACCCAATTTGAGCAAATAACTGCCAGCGGGCCACATTATTGCGGGGGATCATACTCATGCGGGATTTAATATAATCATGAGCCAATAACTCGGCCCGCAGATTCAATTCTTTGATGGTCTGCTGTTTCTGTTTTTTATTGGTGTAATCATCTCGGCTTATCGGCAATACTAATTCGCCGATTGCCATTAATCGTTCTGAAAGCGACAGTTCTGGACGCAGTGCAATAGCAATACACTTGGAGTTAACCTTGTGATAGATATCGTTGAGGGGTGATTGGCTCCGGGATGAAATTAATTTTTTTGATTCCAACCAGATGGAGGTTTGGCTCATTAGAATTTGGCCACAAGCTTCAGGGCACTCAATCGCCAAACTTTTGCGTAGCTCGTTTTGCCAACGAATATTGACATAAGGGTAATCTAAGCAGAATTTAGGACGAGTGTGGAGATCGTCTCTGCGGCCAATAAGACAGTAAGTACAGGAGCGACCTTTATCAAAAAACGGGCAGTAGTTGTCCTTGGTCAGATGAATGGTGCCCCAGTTTTCCAGATCGGTTTTTGCCAGTTGGATGCTTTGTTGAGCCACGGTGCGGATATTTTCATCAGAGCTTTTCAGATAAGCCTGCGTGCTAATTTTATCCAGAGGGATCTCTTTACCAATACAGCAGGTACATAAGCATCCACCGCCATTACATTGAAATCGACGTACATATTCAGGTTCATAAATATTGATGATATTCATCTAAGCCGATCCAATATGTATTTATTCCATCAATGGATATAATACGGTTTTATTCCCAACCGGTAAATAAGTAAAGGCAATATAAAGAATAGAGAATTGTGTTGGTTTGAAAAAATATTTCATAGCAATTGTAATTTATTGGTTAAAATATATTAATTCAAATTATTTTGAATATTAATTAATATTTTTCATAAGAGAACCATCAGCGGTTTAGTACTTCCTTGATGTGCTCTCCTATGATTTTTTTAATTGAATTATAAATCAGTTATATTCAAATCCAATGGTGTCTTACTGGGTTGGCCTCCAATCTCACGAGTCAACTTAGGAACTAAATAGCCCGATGTTGTTTCCAACATTTTTCTCATGATATGGCGAGCTTCATTGTCATCTACCATAAAATGAGCTGCGCCCTGTACCTTGTCTAGAACATGGAGATAATAAGGTAATATTCCTGCATTAAATAATGCATTGCTTAGGTTAGTTAATGTGTTGTAATTGTCGTTAATTCCTTTTAATAATACACTTTGATTTAGTAAGGTTATTCCAATATTTTTTAATTTCTGCATGCTGTTTTTTACATCAGCATCAATCTCATTTTCATGATTAATATGGGTCACTAAAACGATCTGCAAGCGCGAACGGGCCAAGCGTTGACATAGCTCATCCGTTATTCTGTCGGGGATAACTACAGGTAAACGAGAATGAATACGTAAGCGTTGTAGATGAGGGATCTTTTCTACCTCTGTTATTAGCCAGTCCAGCTCATGATCTTTTGCCATCAACGGATCGCCGCCGGAAAAGATAAGTTCGTCCAGCTCCGTATGTTGGCTGAGATAATTTAGCGCGTTTTTCCACCCCTCTTTATTGCCAGGATTATCATGATAGGGAAAATGGCGGCGGAAGCAGTACCGACAGTTAACGGCACATCCTCCCTTAACCAGCAGTAAGGCCCGGTTATGATATTTATGCAATAGACCAGGGACGGCTGAAGTTTGCTCTTCTAAAGGATCGGTACTGTAACCTGGCGCTTCAAAAAACTCATCTTGTAGCGTAATGACTTGTCGCAACAAAGGGTCATTGGCATCACCTTTTTTCATTTTTGCTGCAAATGCCCGAGGGACACGTACGGCAAACAGACGACGAGCCGCTAAGCCAGCACGTAGTTCAGGGTGATTCTCAAGAGATAAAAAGCGTAATAATTCTTCAGGATCGGTAATAACATCCGATAACTGTTGCAACCATCCTTCTCTAGTTGCGGTGTTATAGGTTACAATGTGCGCCATTTTTAGCTGAGCTACCTAATTAATCAAGAAAGAGGACCATCATGGCGACTTATTCTAGCAACGATTTCCGTCCGGGTCTTAAAATCATGCTAGACGGCGAACCTTGTGCCGTTATTGAAAGTGAATTTGTGAAACCAGGTAAAGGCCAAGCCTTTGCTCGCGTTCGTCTGCGTAAACTGATTTCTGGTAAGTTATTAGAGAAAACCTTCAAATCTACCGATAGTGCTGAAGGTGCTGACGTTATGGATATGAACCTGACTTATCTATATAACGACGGTGATTTTTGGCACTTCATGAACAATGAAAGTTTTGATCAATTAGCTGCTGATGCAAAATCCGTTGGCGATAGTGCTAAATGGTTGGTTGAGCAGGCTGAGTGTATTCTGACCCTGTGGAATGGTGCGCCAATCGCTGTAACCCCACCTAACTTTGTTGAGTTGGAAATTATTGAGACCGATCCTGGTCTGAAAGGTGATACTGCGGGTTCCGGTGGTAAACCAGCAACCTTATCTACCGGTGCGGTAGTAAAAGTTCCACTATTTGTTCAGGTAGGCGAAGTGATTAAAGTAGACACTCGCTCTGGCGAATACGTATCTCGCGTTAAGTAATTTTCTTAATCGCCAGCATAAGGCCGTTTACGGCCTTATCTGTTTTGTCTTGCCTAAGTTTTTATCGTTGTAGTTTCAGCGCTCAGTGGTTGTAACACCGTTCGTGGTTTCGGAGAAGATATTCGCCATGTTGGTAGTGTAATTGAACGAGGGGCCAGTTGAAGCTAATTTTTCAGGTTATTCTGTTATCAGGGTATAGCCGCCATGTCATCATTGATTATCACGGTTTGCATGTTGACGCTAAGCAACGTGTTCATGACTTTTGCCTGGTATGGGCATTTGAAATATTTTCACAGTAAAACCTGGGTGATTGCTGCATTAGTCAGTTGGGGTATTGCCCTGTTTGAATATCTATTGCAGGTACCGGCTAACCGCATCGGCTATGAAGTAGCTAGCGCAGGCCAGCTAAAGATTATTCAGGAAGTGATTAGTCTGACGGTGTTTATTCCTTTTTCCATGTACATTCTTAAAGAACCTTTTCGCACCGACTATATTTGGGCTGGCTTGTGCTTGCTGGGGGCGGTGTTTTTTATGTTCAGAAATAAAATCATGGTATAGTCGAGAAGCTGTGTTGTTGTATTTTTTGGCTTTCTAGAAATAAAATTGGCAGCACCTGTTTATTGGCTGGTTGGGACGACCTAACCACGCGTCATCATTTTAGGGGACGACCCCAAAGTATCAGGGGAGTACCTATTATGGCCTGGATTATTCTGTTTATTGCCGGTTTGTTGGAAGTGGTATGGGCAATTGGTTTGAAATATAGTCAAGGATTTACTCGTTTAACCCCCAGTATTATTACCGCCGTGGCAATGGCCGCCAGCGTTTTTCTGTTGGCAAATGCCATGAAAACACTCCCCGTGGGAACGGCGTATGCTGTCTGGACTGGCATTGGTGCCGTTGGAGCTGCAATTACGGGGATCGTCTTGCTGGGGGAGTCGGCCAGCATGATGAGAATAATCAGTTTGTGTCTGATTATCGTCGGTATCATTGGCCTGAAGTTTAGCTCGTAATCGATATTAGCTCACTGGGTATTCGATACGCATGGGGCAAGTTTACGATATCGGTCTGCCGACGGGGTGTATTTCGCTTCAACAATGGCAAAAACGGATTGTAGATGAGTCGCTTCAATAGATGGCAGTGGGAGAACCCCCCACTGCTTGATTATCTTATTTGTACTCTCCAACAAGAATTCGCTTCTAGCGTTATTGAACCGTACCTTTTTCCTCATCTTCCGTGTGATAAATTCAGCCACTCTTTTTTGGGTTCTGAACATCAATTATCCAACTATACTTCTGGTGATCCTGACTTGAGGTGGCACTTACCCATTCTGACTTAACCGTTTCAGCTGAAGTGGGCATTGGCTATAAATCGAAACGTTTCGATAAATATCACAATTTTTCCAAAATACTTTTGCTTTCCACGACGATTTTTCTAATACTCCTGACCATAACGAAACGTTTCGATGACGGTAAAACCGCCAAATCAGTTCAATAGAAGGTGGGATAAATGAAAAAAGGTAAGCTGCTTAACTCTATGCTCTCTTCCGTGATTTCGCAGTTAGGGCACACCGATACACTGACTATCGGCGATGCAGGTTTACCCATTCCTGCATCTGTTGAGCGCATTGATTTAGCACTGACGCTCGGCGTGCCTTCATTCTTACAGGTATTTGATACCGTGACGGATGAAATGCAGGTTGAAAAAGCGATTATTGCCAGTGAAATCAAAGAAAAGAACCAGCAGATTCATCAAGAGTTGCTGACCCGTCTTAAACAACTGGAACAGCGCCAAGGCAATGTTATTGCACTGGAGTATGTCACCCATGAACAGTTTAAGGCTTTATCCCATAGCAGCCGAGCCATAGTACGTACGGGTGAATGTTCTCCTTACGCCAATATTATTTTGTGCTCCGGCGTTGTGTTTTGAGGTACTCCTATGCAACCTCTGCTTAAACTTAACGGTATCGATAAATCCTTCCCTGGCGTGAAGGCGCTATCCGGTGCCAGTCTTAGCGTCTATCCCGGTAAAGTGATGGCATTGCTGGGAGAGAACGGTGCCGGTAAATCGACGCTGATGAAGGTACTGACCGGCATTTACACCAAAGATGCCGGAACTCTCGAATACCTTGGTAAAGAAATCGCATTCAGCGGGCCTAAAGCTTCTCAGGAGGCGGGGATCGGTATTATCCATCAGGAGCTAAACCTGATTCCACAACTGAGCATTGCTGAAAATATCTTTCTTGGCCGGGAATTTGTTAATGCCATTGGTCGTATTGACTGGAAGAAAACCTATGCGGAAGCCGATCGTCTACTGCGTCGCTTAAATGTGCACTACAGCAGTCGCCGTTTGGTCAGTGAGCTGTCTATTGGCGATCAGCAAATGGTAGAAATTGCCAAAGTGCTGAGTTTTGAATCCAAAGTCATCATCATGGATGAACCGACGGATGCGCTAACGGATACCGAAACCGCCTCGCTGTTTAACGTCATCAATGAGCTGCGTGCCCAAGGCTGCGGTATCGTCTATATATCTCATCGTCTGAAAGAGATCTTTGAAATTTGTGATGATGTGACGGTGCTGCGCGATGGCGCTTTCATTGGCGAACGTCCGGTAGCCGATTTAGATGAAGACAGACTGATTGAAATGATGGTAGGGCGTCGTCTTGAAGATCTCTACCCTCGACTGGATCAGCCTCGCGGTAATTTGCGCTTACAGGTAAAAAATCTTTCCGGTAAAGGCGTTCACAATGTTAGTTTCGACCTTTACCGTAGTGAGATTTTGGGTGTTTCCGGTCTGATGGGGGCCGGGCGTACTGAATTAATGAAAATGATTTACGGCGCGCTGCCCCATACCTTTGGCAGCGTGGTTCTTGAGGGACATGATATAAAAATTCATAGCCCGCAGGATGGTCTGAAAAATGGCATCGTCTATATTTCAGAAGACCGCAAAGGTGACGGTCTGGTACTGGGCATGTCGGTTAAAGAAAACATGTCGCTTACTGCATTACGCTATTTCAGCAAACAGTGGGGCTCACTAAAGCATGCTGAAGAGCAGCAGGCTGTCAGTGATTTCATTAAATTATTTAATATCAAAACGCCATCGATGATGCAGGCCATTGGCCTGTTGTCCGGTGGTAATCAACAAAAAATTGCTATTGCCCGCGGTCTGATGACGCGTCCAAACGTTCTGATTCTGGATGAGCCAACGCGCGGTGTGGATGTTGGTGCTAAGAAAGAGATCTATCAACTTATTAACCAGTTCAAACGTGAAGGATTAAGCATCATCTTAATCTCATCTGAAATGCCGGAAGTCATTGGCATGAGCGATCGTATTCTGGTTATGCATGAAGGCCGTATCAGCGGCGAATTCCCTATTGAACAGGCAACACAAGAAGTACTGATGGCGGCAGCGGTCGGCAAACAGTACGGTGTTACGCAGGAGTAAGACACAGTGAATACCTCAAAAACACCTTCAACCAGTCGCTTCAATAAGGAGTGGTTGCTTGAACAGAAATCGCTGATTGCTTTGATCGTTTTGATCATTGTGGTTTCATTTCTTAGCCCTAACTTCTTTACTATCGATAACTTGTTCAATATTTTGCAACAGACTTCGGTAAACGCCATTATTGCTGTGGGTATGACGCTGGTGATCTTAACCTCAGGGATTGACCTGTCGGTGGGGTCAATACTGGCGTTAACTGGCGCTGTTGCGGCATCGCTGGTTGGTCTTGAGCTAAACGTTTTTGTTGCTTTGGCGGGAGCCTTGGTGTTGGGTGCGGGTATTGGTACCATCACCGGTGTAATTGTCGCCAAAGGTAAAGTGCAGGCGTTTATTGCCACGCTAGTAATGATGTTAATGCTGCGCGGAGCAACGCTGGTCTTCTCGGAAGGTAGCCCGATAAATCTAGGCTTTACCGACTCGGCGGAAGCTTTCGAGTGGTTTGGGGTGGGGCGTCCGTTGGGTATCCCTGCACCAATCTGGATTATGGTTATCGTATTTGTTGGCGCATGGTACTTACTGAATCACACCCGTCTGGGGCGTTATATTTACGCATTGGGCGGTAATGAATCGGCAACACGTTTGTCCGGTATCAGCGTCGATCGGGTTAAAATTATAGTGTACGCGCTGTGCGGTATGTTAACCGCGCTGGCAGGCATTATTGAAGTTGGACGTTTATCCTCAGCTCAACCAACAGCAGGTATTGGCTATGAGTTAGATGCCATTGCGGCGGTCGTGTTGGGGGGAACCAGTCTGGCTGGAGGAAAAGGGCGGATCACCGGTACATTGATTGGTGCTCTGATTCTGGGATTCCTGAGCAATGCGCTCAACTTGTTAGGCGTATCTGCTTACTTCCAAATGATAGTGAAAGGCGCCGTCATTTTACTGGCGGTATTAGTAGAAAACAGAAGCAGTAAATAACCTTTTTATACAGGAATGATGAAGATGAATATGAAAAAGCTGGCTATGTTAGTTTCTGCTACCGCGTTAACCCTTTCTGTCAGTGCTGGAGCGATGGCGAAGGATAACATTGCGCTGGTAGTTTCCACACTTAATAACCCATTCTTCGTATCCATGAAGGATGGTGCTCAGAAAAAAGCCGACGAATTGGGTTACAACCTGATCGTTCTGGATTCGCAGAATAACCCGGCTAAAGAGTTAGGTAACGTGCAGGATCTGACCGTACGCGGCACCAAGCTGTTGCTGATCAACCCAACAGATTCTGATGCTGTGGGTAACGCAGTACTTATGGCTAACAAAGCCAAGATCCCTGTGGTTACTCTGGATCGCGCAGCGAACAAAGGTGAAGTTGCCAGCCATGTGGCGTCTGATAACGTAGCTGGTGGTAAAATGGCCGGTGAATTTATTGCCAAGAAACTGGGTAATGATGCCAAAGTGATTCAGTTAGAAGGGATTACCGGAACGTCTGCCGCTCGTGAGCGTGGTGAAGGCTTTAAGCAATCTATGACTGACCATCCATTCAAACTGTTAGCCAGTCAGCCGGCAGACTTCGACCGCACTAAGGGTCTGAATGTTATGCAAAACCTGCTGACAGCACATGCTGATGTTCAGGCCGTGTTTGCTCAAAACGACGAAATGGCGCTAGGTGCAATGCGTGCACTGCAAACCGCCGGTAAGAAAGATGTGCTGATTGTTGGCTTCGATGGTACTAACGACGGTATTAAAGCCGTGAAAAGTGGCCGTATGGGCGCGACCATTGCTCAACAGCCTGAACTGATCGGTAGTATGGGTGTTGAAGTTGCCGACAAGATCCTGAAAGGCGAGAAAGTTGAAGCAAGCAATCCGGTAGCATTAAAGCTGATCACCGAATAAGTCTGCAAACAGACAGAACGTTATCAGCATGTAGCACACGCGGTAAAATCGCATTTACCGCGTGATCTTTCCTAAGGGGGCGATGATGTCAGCGAATAAATTGGTGGTGCTGGGAAGTATTAATGCAGACCACATTCTTAATGTGAATGAATTCCCTCGCCCGGGTGAAACGATTACCGGCAAAGACTACCGAATTTCGTTTGGCGGTAAAGGCGCTAATCAGGCTGTGGCCGCAGGCCGTAGCGGTGCCAATATTACCTTTATTGCCTGTGTTGGTGATGATGATATCGGCAAGCAAGTGTGCCGGCAGTTAGAACTGGATAATATTGATATCCAACCTATTGAGAGCATCAGTGGTATGAATACCGGTGTTGCCATGATTTTTGTTAATGGCAAAGGCGAAAACGTCATTGCTATTGATGCAGGTGCCAACGCAGCGGTTACCCCTGATTATCTGAATAAATATCGTCAGCAGGTTATTGATGCTGACGTGCTGCTAATGCAGTTGGAAACACCGCTAGAAACCATTCTGGCAGCCGCCAAATTGGCGAAACAGAGCGACACACTCGTTGCCCTTAATCCGGCGCCAGCACGTGAACTATCGGACGAATTGCTGGCTAACATCGATATTATTACCCCTAATGAAACGGAAGCAGAGCAGTTAACGGGTATAACCATTGTTAACAGCGACGACGCCAACAAAGCCGCCGGATTATTGCATGCGAAAGGTATTCGCACGGTGATTATTACCTTGGGTAGCCGTGGTGCTTGGGTAAGTATTGATGGTATCGGTAGCTTGATTGAAGGCTATAAAGTTGAACCTGTTGATACGATTGCTGCGGGTGATACTTTTAACGGTGCTTTGATCACGGCGATGCTTGAAGGTCAGGAAATGTATCAGGCGGTTAAGTTTGGTCATGCGGCAGCAGCAATAGCGGTAACTCGTCGGGGAGCCCAGCCTTCTGTACCGTGGCGTAAAGAGATCGATGCTTTTTTAGCAACCAGACAGGAGTAGTGTTTTGGCAACGATGAAAGATGTAGCCCGCTTGGCGGGAGTCTCTACGTCAACGGTGTCTCACGTTATTAATAATAACCGTTTTGTGAGCCAACCCGTCAGGGATAAGATTCTTTCTGCTGTTGCTGAACTCAATTACTCTCCTTCGGCGGTGGCCCGTAGCCTGAAAGCGAAAGAGACTCGTACTATCGGCATGCTCCTGACCTCCAGCAATAACCCGTTTTATGCGGAGGTGGTCAGGGGAGTGGAAGAGAGCTGCTATGAGCGCGGCTACAGCCTAATTCTGTGTAACACCGAAGGTAATACTGAACGAATGGGAAGCAGTCTGGAAACCCTGTTACAGCGCCGGGTTGATGGCCTGATTTTGATGTGTAATGATCGTAACCCCATTTCTGAAGTACTCTTTCGTCATTATCCTCATTTGCCCGTAGTGATGATGGACTGGGCACCGTTTAACGGGGTCTGCGATACCATTCAGGATAACTCGTTTATCGGTGGCAAACTGGCGACTCAGTATCTTATCTCCCGAGGCTATCATCGAATAGCCTGCATTACCGGACCGCAGGATAACACTCAAGCTCGTCGCCGTTTACACGGTTACCAGCAGGCAATGGAAAGTGCCGGATTGATTGCGCCAGAGGCCTATCAAATTTTTAGCAATTTTGAGTTCTCAGGCGGTCTTGAGGCCATGCAGCGGTTACTAAAGTTACCGGAGCTACCGGAGGCTATTTTCACTTGCAATGATGCTATGGCTGTTGGTGTTTATCTGGCAATAAACCAGGCCGGGTTAAAGGTAGGGAAGGATATTGCGGTTATTGGCTACGATGATATTGAACTGGCAAAATTCATGTCGCCGCCGCTGACGACCATTCATCAGCCAACGGATGCGCTAGGGAAATTGGCGATAGACACGTTACTTCAACGTTTAGAAAAGCAAATCATCGAACCACGCACTCTTGAACTGACGCCTGAATTAGTGGAACGCGACTCTGTTGGCATGTGCTAAGCCAATCAATACCGTTTCGCATAAAAAACGGTATTGAACGAGTATAATCATTAGTCATTAATCTGATAGTTGAAAACCGGTAAACCGATCTTGAACCAGATGGCTAGCATTCTGAAGATAAAACCAAAAATCAGCGTAGCGATGATCGCAATATCCGCCATAATATTCAGATGAATCAGGCCGATATACAGCATGGCTGAAGCAAAAGAGACGCTGGCATACAGCTCTTTTTGAAATACCAATGGGATACGATTACAGAAGATATCTCGCAGCACTCCGCCAAACACCCCGGTAATTAATCCTGCAATTCCCGCTATCAGAATAGGCAGATTCATGCTCATCGCAACTTGCGCGCCGATGATAGAGAACACCACTAAACCTACGGCATCCAACACCAGAAAGAACTTCCTCAAATAGATCATGATGCGTGATGTAGCAACAGTCATCACCGATGCTGCAGTAACAATCAGCACATACTCAGGATGGGCTACCCAGCCTAAAGGATAGTGCCCTAAAATGATATCCCGCACGGTTCCACCACCAATGGCGGTGACGGCTGAGATGATAATAACGCCAAAAATATCCATTTTGTTTCTACCAGCAGCGAGCGCTCCTGTCATTGATTCTGCGGTGATACCGATGATGTATAGATAGAAAAGCATGATATTTCTTGTTTCTATTTTAATATGGATTGGTATGCTGATTATTTCAGTTTTTAATGGGCTTTTCAGCTGCTTTTTTGATTTTATTTTGGGGTAAAATGCCGGTTTTTTGTGTTATGAGTACAGGCGGTTTTCCGGTCGGGCACAAAGGTAATATGTGCAACATTGCTTTTACGGCCGGAATACCCACTGTTGCTGATTTAAAGAAACTATTCCCCCGGTATTCAAAAAGCGCCCCGTCGGGGCGCTTCTTTACTTCTTAACATCAGATGTCACCATCTGATGCAATCACCTCGTCAGGGCATGTTAGCCGTTAGCCTTGGTTTTTCAACAAAGCCAATCGTTGGGAGAGACGGGCGAGGGGGGCGACTTGGCGTCAGCCAACGACAAACAGGCAAAGCCTGTTTGAACAGCGCTAGCGCTGGCCCGCAGGGTGAAACACCGCAAGGTGTTTCATAACTGCCCGTAGCCCGGCTAGGCCTGACGCACTCCGAAGCTGATTACCACTCAAAACTCACGGCCCTCCCGGCCGTGCACAAAGGTAATATGTGCAACATTGCTTTTACGGCCGGAATACCCACTGCCGCTGATTTAAAGAAACCATTCCCCCTGTATGCAAAAAGCGCCCCAAAGGGGCGCTTCTTAACAACCAGTATCATGACAGTCAAAGGGCATACTGCTTACAGCATCACCACCCCAATCACCGCAATCACACTCAGCGCCGTCGCCAGACCGTAAAATACGAGCTTGCCCGCCGGCACGTGCCACTTCAGGTCATGGGTCATATGGTGCATACGGTGTAATCCACACCATATCGGCAGGATTATCATCAGCAGCAGGAATACCCGGCCAATAAATCCCTGACAGAACCCCAGAATACGCTCATAACTCAGCGCCTCCGGTGCCCAGCCCATCGGCAGAATGATGGCCACCAGTAAAATAATGACCGGCGCAATAATCGCTCCCCACATTCCGCCCGCACCAAACAGGCCCCAGAATACCGGCTCGTCAGAGCGCTTCGGATTTTGTTCAATCATGTCAGTCGACTCCTTAAATCAGTGCCACGGCCAGAATTATCAGGCTCGCCACAATCGTTACGCCCCAGAAGAACATCACAATCGGCTTCGCGCTCAGCTTCTCCTGTCCCACCACAATGTTCGCCGCCTTAGGGGCCAGGTCAAACCACGTCTTGGTATGCACCAGTGCCATAATCAGCGTAATGAGGTTAATCACCATCACCACCGGGTTACTTAAAAAGCCCACAAAGCCAGACCAGCTCTCCGAACTTCTTAGTGCAAACACACCGAAAATCAGCACCAGACTGAACCACACCGCAGGGATTGCCGTGCTCTCACGGAACATGTAAAACTTATAAAATCCGAGTCTCTTCCACCAGTCAGCGTTCACCTCGCGGACATAGGGCTTACGTTTGGTCATCATAATAGTATCCCTCTCCCTTTATTGAGGTTTCAGCATGGCAATCATAAAGTCTTTCGAACTCTCCACCTTGCCCTGCTGAATAGCAGAGGCCGGGTCAACGTGTTTAGGACAGACTTCAGAACAGTAACCGACGAAGGTACAGCTCCATACGCCATTCTTGCCGTTAAGCTGTGGCATACGGGCCGCTTTACCCTTATCACGCGTATCCAGATTGTAACGGTGTCCCAAGGTAATGGCCGCCGGACCAATAAACTCCGGGTTCAGACCAAACTGAGGACAGGCGGCATAACACAGGCCGCAGTTGATACAACCGGAAAACTGATGGTATTTCTCCATCTGGGCTGGCGTCTGAAGGGTCGGGCCGTTCTCCGGCTTCAGGCTGTCATTAATGATGTAAGGCTTAATGGCTTCCAGGCTCTCAATAAAGTGAGTCATGTCCACCACCAGGTCACGCTCAATCGGGAAGTTACCCAGCGCTTCTACCTTCAGGCCACCGGTGTACTCCCGCAGGAAGGTCTTACAGGCCAGCTTCGGCACCTTATTGACCATCATGCCGCACGAACCACAAATCGCCATCCGGCAGGACCAGCGGTAAGACAAGTCCGGTGCCAGATTGTCCTTAATATAGCCCAGCGCATCCAGCAGTGAGGTGGATGCATCATAAGGCACATCATACGCCTCGAAGTGGGGTTCACTGTCGCGCTCGGGGTTGTAGCGCATGACTTCAACTTTGAGGGTTTTCATCTCAGACATTCGCCTGCTCCTTCTTTAATGCCTCTTCTTTAGCCTGGGCTTCCGCTTCGGCACCGTATACACGTTTAGCCGGTGCGAGGGTGGTAATTTTCACGTCACTGTACTCAATGCGCGGGGTGGTGCTGTTCGGGCTGTAGAAGGCCAGTGAGTGTTTCAGGAAGTTCACGTCATCACGTTCGGTACAGCCGTCATCCAGACGCTGGTGTGCGCCACGGGATTCACGACGTAACAGCGCCGAGTGGGCCATACAGTCAGCCACATCCAGACCGTGACCCAACTCAATGGTATACAGCAGGTCCGTGTTGAACACGCTGGAGCGGTCAGTAATGCTGACGCGCTTGAAGCGGTCTTTCAGTTCAGCAATTTTGTCGACGGTCTTTTGCATCAGCTCTTCGGTACGGTAGATACCGCACCCTTCTTCCATGCTCAGGCCCATCTCATCACGGATTTTCGACCAGTTCTCGGTGCCTTCTTGCTTAAGCAGGGCATGCAGACGGCCTTCGATATCCGCCACCTGTGCATCCAGTGCGCTGCTGTTAGCCGGTGCGGCCGATTTGGCACGTGCAATAGCATGTTCACCGGCCACGCGACCAAACACCACCAGCTCCGCCAAGGAGTTAGAACCCAGACGGTTAGCGCCGTGCATCCCCACAGACGAACATTCGCCCACGGCAAACAGACCGGTCAGACGGGTTTCACACTGTTGGTTGGTTTCAATCCCGCCCATGGTGTAGTGCGCGGTAGGACGAACCGGAATAGGCTCTTTCACCGGGTCAACGCCGACATAGGCTTTGGAGAGTTCGCAGATAAACGGCAGACGTTCAAGCAGCTTCTTCTCACCCAGATGACGCAAGTCCAGATAGACCACATCGCCGCGCGGAGAAGGAATGGTGCGACCGGCGCGCCATTCGTGCCAGAAGGCTTGGGAGACTTTGTCGCGGGGACCCAGCTCCATGTATTTGTTTTCCGGTTTGCCCAGCGGGGTCTCAGGACCCATGCCGTAATCTTGCAGGTAACGGTAGCCGTCTTTGTTGACCAGAATACCGCCTTCACCACGACAACCTTCGGTCATCAGGATACCGGAGCCGGGCAGGCCGGTTGGGTGATACTGAACGAACTCCATATCACGCAATGGCACGCCGTGACGGAATGCCATCCCCATACCGTCACCGGTGACGATACCGCCGTTGGTGTTGTAACGGTAAACGCGGCCTGCCCCACCGGTGGCCATCACCACGGCATTGGCCCGGATTTGAATCAGGGTCCCTTCCATCATGTTCATGGCGACTAAACCACGGACATGACCTTCGTCAGAGAGCAGGTCGAGAACGAAATGCTCATCAAAGCGCTTGATGTTAGGGTACTTAAGGGAGGTCTGGAAAAGGGTGTGAAGCATGTGGAAGCCGGTTTTATCGGCGGCAAACCAAGTCCGTTCAACTTTCATGCCGCCGAAGCGACGGACGTTGATGGAGCCATCGTCTTTACGGCTCCAAGGGCAGCCCCACTGTTCCATCTGGACCATTTCGCGCGGGCTGTTTTCCACGAAGTACTGGACGACGTCTTGCTCACAAAGCCAGTCACCACCGGCGACGGTGTCATGGAAGTGAGATTCGAAGCTGTCTTCGGGCTTGATAACGGCAGCGGAGCCGCCTTCAGCGGCGACGGTGTGGCTGCGCATGGGGTAGACTTTAGAAATCAGCGCAATGGTGCTGTTGGGGTTGGCTTCGGCAGCGGCAATAGCAGCACGAAGACCGCCGCCCCCTGCTCCGATGATAGCAATGTCTGCGTTAAAGGTTTGCACTGCATTCCTCCAAATGTTCCAGTTTAAGAAAAAGTAAGTCTTATACCAGCCAGTCAAATCTATGGCGTTAGGAAAATCTGATGTTAACCTTTAGAACCACCGAAAATATTGGTGAATCCAGTATAGGACGTCTATTCTACCTAATATTGTGTAGATGAATATTGACGAGATCGATTTTTTTTATAGTTAGTCAGCATAATCCATTCATTTTTTTTGAAAATGGTTATATTAATGAAATGTGATCAATATATTAAATAAATGTATTTTCATATTATTCCATTCTGGAATAACCGAGTATTGTTACGGTTGAAATCAGAAAACTGTGGGTAAATTTGTCTGTCGGAAGAGATAAGGGTAGACTGCCGGACTAAATAAATTTTGGAGTAGAAAAAATGAGCGACCTGGCCAGTTGGCAGCCCAGCGCTTCTATCGCTAAATTATTAAAGCGTGCGAAAATTGTCGGTGAAATCAGACGTTTTTTCTTAGAGCGCGGCGTGTTGGAAGTGGAAACTCCGGCAATGAGTCAGGCAACGGTTACGGATATTCATCTGTTCCCTTTTCAGACTCGTTTTGTTGGGCCCGGTGCTGCGGATGGTATGACGCTGTTTTTAATGACCAGCCCTGAGTTTCATATGAAGCGTCTGCTGGCTGCGGGTAGCGGCCCTATCTATCAGATGGGTAAAAGCTTCCGTAATGAAGAGGCGGGTCGTTATCACAACCCTGAATTTACCATGTTGGAGTGGTATCGCCCACACTTTGATATGTACCGTCTGATGAACGAGGTGGATGATTTACTCCAACAGATTCTGGATTGTGAAGCCAGTGAAGTGGTTTCCTATCAACAGATCTTTATTCGTCATCTGGATATTGATCCACTTTCAGCGGATAAGTCTCAGTTAAGGGCTGTTGCGGCTAAATTAGATATGGAAGAACTGGCTAGCCGGGAAGAGGATCGCGACACGTTGTTGCAGATGCTGTTTGCGTTTGGCGTTGAGCCGCATATCGGTCAAGAAAAACCCACTTTTGTTTATCACTTTCCGGCATCACAAGCGGCGTTGGCTGAAATTAGTTCCGAGGATCATCGCGTGGCGGAACGCTTCGAGGTCTATTATAAGGGTGTTGAGTTGGCAAACGGCTTTCGTGAGTTGACCGATGCTGGTGAGCAGCGCCAACGTTTTGAGCAGGAAAATCGCAAGCGTGAAGCTCGTGGGCTGCCGGTTCATCCCATTGATGAGAACTTTTTGGCTGCTTTGGCCTACGGTATGCCGGAGTGTGCTGGTGTGGCATTGGGTGTCGATCGTTTGATTATGATTGCGCTTTCGGCTCGGTCGATTAGTGAGGTTATGGCGTTTCCGGTGGATAGAGCATAGGTTGAGGTTTTTGAGAAGTTATTAAATTAGCTTCGGAGGATATTCCGGTCGTAATGGCTGAGTGCCTATATCAACTGGGTGTTCGGCCGGAAGGGCATCAGTACTTGGGGTCTGAGCGCATCGGGCTTAGTCCGCC
Organism: Limnobaculum parvum; assembly: GCF_003096015.2. Classification (NCBI taxonomy): domain Bacteria; kingdom Pseudomonadati; phylum Pseudomonadota; class Gammaproteobacteria; order Enterobacterales; family Budviciaceae; genus Limnobaculum; species Limnobaculum parvum. The sequence goes on from NZ_CP029185.2 coordinate 459,422, forward strand.
TAGGGACAATTATGAAATACCTTGCGGTGTTTCACCCTTCGGGTCAGCGCTTGTGCTGTTCAAACAGGCTTTGCCTGTTTGTCGTTGGCTTACGCCAAGTCGACCCCAACGGCGGCCTCTCCCGATGATTGACATTTGCTTGAATAGAAAAAGGCGCTTTAGGCGCCTTTTTGCTGTCTGGATCAAACCTGTACGAGGCTAGATTTCTCCGGTTTTAAACCGAGGTCTTAGGCCGGCGCGGGAGAGGGCGTCGGCGCGCATTTGGAGTGGTGGGAATGGCAGCGTTAGGTCGTGATCCGCATAGGCCTGAAGTATTAGCGAGTGCATTTCATGACGCAGCGGCATTCGCATGCCCATCTCGGCAGCAAATACCCGCAGTTCAAAGATTTGGATACCCTGTTGAATATCCACTAGGAAGGCATCTGGTGCGGGTGTTTCCAGTACGAACTGGCATTTATGTGCCGCGTTTTCCAGTAACTGTTTCACTAGGTTTGGATCGGTATCCGCCGTTGCTGGGATGGTTAGCACAATACGGGTAACGGAATCAGATAGCGACCAGTTTACAAACTGCTCGGTAATAAATGCCTGATTTGGAACAATTATCTCTTTCCTGTCCCAGTCAACAATGGTGGTTGCCCGTGTGTTGATTTTGGTAATCGAACCGGTTAATTCACGTATCGTCACCGTGTCGCCAATGCGAATAGGTTTTTCAAACAGGATGATCAGGCCGGAGACAAAGTTAGCGAAGATCTGCTGTAAACCAAAGCCAAGCCCCACGCCAAGTGCCGCGACTAACCACTGTAGTTTGGACCAATCGACACCAATCATTGAGAAAGCCACCATGCCGCCAATTAGCATCAGAATATATTTGGTGATGGTCGTAATGGCATAACCGGTGCCAGGAGCCAGATCTAAATGCTGAAGGATTGCCAGCTCCAGCAGTGCCGGTAAGTTACGTACTAGCTGGGCGGTAACAATAAATACCAATATGGCAATCAGCACAGAACCTAAGGTAATTGCCTGAATGCTCTCCGTTCCTTGTACTGACGAGGTGACATCCCATAACCGGATATTTTCAAGGAAGGCGAATGCTGAATGAATTTCTGACCAGAGAATGATCAAAGAAACCAGCGCAATCATGGTCAGAATGGAACGTACTAATTGTAGCGATTGGGCGCTAATGGCATCCAGATCGACCACCACGGAATCATCGTTATCCAATAGTCCTTCTGAGCTGGTGGGAAGGCTCTCTTCTTCACCTTTAGCTCGCTGTGCCAGCCGTTCTGCACGCCGCTGTTTAGCGCGATCGAACTCTATGCGACGTCGTTGAATCAGCATCCAACGGCGGATGATATGGTAAATAACCAACAGACCGAACCAAATGGCGACTGAAGCTTCCAGTCGTAATAGCAGCGCTTGTGCGGTAGCTAAATAGCCAAAGCAGGCTGACAAGGCAGCGGCAATAGGGGCGCAAATCAGAAAGGTCCACAGTGCTTGATTAACCATATTATCACCGGAACCTTTACGATCGAGATAGAGCGGTATACCGGCTCGCTTCAGGTTGGTGGTCATCATGACTAACGCGCCACATAGCAGAAGAAAACAAATGCGGCCCAATGTGCCGGAGAACTCACGATCGTTAAAGTTATCAAAACTGATTGACGCAATAATCAACGGTACGACCAGCCAAAGTGACAGGCGATAATAGCGCATCGCACGTGCGACTCGTGTTTGCGACCAGCGGAAGTGGGCGATAAATAGCCCTTGAGGTTGGGCAAAGCTGGCGCTGATCATAAATACCCACATCAGCGGTACAGTCGCGTTAACCCCTTCACCAATGGCTACGGCAATAGGATACTGCCAAGCATGTTGTAGGCCATAAGCCAGCGCCCACCAGAGCACAGGCAGAGGAACCGCAACAATCACTGACCAAAATACGGTACGAATGGTTGATGAAAATTGGTCTTGGGTAACCTTACCAATGCGTGATGCGACTCGTTCTAAAAATGCCTGATAGTGGCGACGGGAGCTAAAGCCAAAACCCACTAACATCAGTGCAGCCAAAATCAGCACAACGGATTCTTTAGTAATTAGCATGGTGCCAAAGGCACCGCTAAGTTCGGAAAGGGTATCCAGCGATACTAACTTGTTCAGGTCCTGTAGAACTTGAATTGGGGTGCTCAAGTTGAGTGAATTAACGTCAGCTACCCAGAATAGATAGCGGTGAGATGCATCTTTTATTTCTACCAGTGCATCTATTAGCTGATTATTCGAAACTTTCAGCTTAGTTATTTCAAGGATTAATGAGTCATCACCGGCGAGTAATGATGACAGAAGCTCTTGCTGCATTTTGGCCTGCTGCTTTGCGAGTTCTTGTTGCGAAGCGGTGAGCGGTTGTCCGTCATCCTGTAGCAGGAGGTCCATATGGGTCAATTTGTCACGTTGTTCGTCCAGACTTAGACGCTGTACCCGAATTTCAGCCATTTCGCTATCCAATGGCTGAGGTTTTGGCATTTCTGGCAGGCGAGAAACCTGCATTCTCAAACTTTCACCTAATGCGGTAGACATTCCTAGCCATTGGGCTTGTTCACTAAGGGAGGTTAGCGCCTGACGAACCTGTAAAATTTTAGAGATTGTGGCCCGTTGTTCAGTGGAGATCTCATCCAGACGTACTGCCTGCCGGCTCAAGCGTTCAGACAGTTCCTGATTTTCCTGTAATAACTTACGAATAGAAAGCGGCAGATCGCCATGCTGTTCAGCCAACTGAGTGGTGTGCTCCAGCGTTTGCTTGGTTTCCAACTGGCGTCGAGTATTTAACTGATGATTTATGAGCTGCAACAGGCTGTCAGTTTTAGCCTGCTTTTTCTTCACCACTTCAATTTGTAAGCGGGAAATTTCTTGTCGGTTGCTGGCGGATAGCTGTTCTAACTCCAGCTCATCGACTTTGGCTTTGTAGAAAGCTAGCTCGGCTTGAAATTGTAGTAACTTGGCCTGATTAAGCGGTGTATTTTGGTTATTTTGCTCTGGCAGGCGACGTTCAAGATCGCCAAGTGCTTTACGCGTCGATGCTTGTTGTAGCGGGAGTTGGGTTAGTGAATTGCTGATTTCACGTGCGCGATCCTGCTCTTGCTGAAGCTGACGGCTGAGTTCCAGCAGTTGGCTGTTGGTTTGAATTGACAGTTGTTCCAGTTCAGTCAACGTCAGATTTTCAGACGGTGGTTGTGCTTCACCATTGTCGGCTTCCAACTGAGAACGCAGATTTTTGGTGAGTTTAGGAAACTCATCAATCGCGTTGCGGTATTGTTGACCGCGTGAAAGAGACTCGGAACGTTCAGTTACCCAATTCAGGGCATTTTGATAGGCGTCCTGAATCTCTTTCTGATTTTGCATGTCCTTATCGGCTTCGACCAGTTTTATTTCTTGCTTGATCTGTTCGGCATCAAGCTGTGGTGCAGCCTGAAGTGGAGCCAGATACAGCAGGCTTATTAACAGTGCTAATAATAAACGGGTCAGCTTCATCATCTACTCAGCTATTGGTTAAGTTACAGTGGCTAGTGACGTTCACCTCTATTATTCACGGATTATTCACGGGCTTCCGCAAATAACTCCCCCATTCGGGTTGGCGTTTTGCACTGCAATGCCGGTGAAAAGGTGATGCTGTTTTCAGCAAATAGGTTAATAACCGTAGAGCCTAATTTAAATCGGCCCATTTCATCGCCTTTTTTCAGTATGACCGATCCTTCACCTTCAGTTGGATAAGTCCAGCGTTGCAGCACGCCCTGACGAGGCGGTGTAATGGTGCCGGCCCAAACGGTCTCAATACTGCCAACAATCGTGGCACCAACCAGAATTTGTACCATCGGGCCAAAATCTGTATCAAATAGACAAATGACCCGTTCGTTACGGGCAAACAGGTTAGGTACATTTTCTGCCGTTAGCGGATTTACCGAGAACAAATCGCCAGGAACATACAGCATTTCACGCAGCACGCCATTGCAGGGCATATGTACTCGGTGGTAGTCGCGAGGTGAAAGATAGATCGTGGCAAATTGACCATTGCGAAATTTTTCTACCATCGGCATGTTGCAGGCCAATAGGGCTTCTAGCGTGTAGTCATGGCCCTTGGCCTGAAGTAACTTACCTTCGGAGATAGGGCCTAACTGGCTGACTGCACCATCGGCAGGTAATGCCAGTTGATGTTCACCTTCAACAACAGGGCGCGCACCGTCTCGCAGTGGGCGAACGAAGAAATCATTAAATGTCGCATATGATTCAGGGTCTGGCTGTTGAGCTTCCTGCATATCGACACGGTAATATTTGGCAAACCCTTTTACCACCAGACGGGTCAGCCATCCAGCCTGCTTACTGGCTCCCCAACCCGCTAGTTGAGTAAGCCCCTGCTTGGGGAGTAAATATTGTAACTGTACTTTTATACGATCCAGCACGGGGTATCCTCTTTGCGTTATCTGTCTGACTATTAAATCAAAGTTGCGCATTGTAGCGGGGCTGAAATATAAAGTCATTCACCTGTCGCATGCGGCTATTAATTGTTGTTCATCTTGATTATGACCATCGCCAACTGGCAATGTTTCAGGCGATCAATTCCCAGATGCTACTAATAGGCTGATTCTGAGAATAATATGTCATTAATCTTTGGTTTCTAATGTGTTTTTACGAACTTTCACATCCGCCATACTATCCAGAATTCTCATATAGTTATCATAGCGTTCTTCGGCAATTTTTCCCTGTTCTACGGCTTGGCGAATAGCACAACCGGGATCGTCAATATGCTTACAGTCGCGGAATTTGCAGTGGCCGAGATAGTCGCGAAATTCAATATATCCTTCTGTCACCTGCACGGGTTCGAGGTGCCAAAGCCCAAATTCACGCACGCCGGGTGAGTCAATAATGTCACCACCATCAGGCAGGTGATACAGACGAGATGCGGTAGTCGTATGTTGCCCAAGACCCGAGTTATCAGATACTTCACCCACATGAATATTGGCTTTGTCAATTGGCAGCAGCGCGTTTAGCAGGCTGGATTTCCCCACCCCAGACTGACCGGCAAAAATGCTAATGTGGTTATCGAGGTGAGACTTTAATTCAGCCATTCCTTCACCGGTATAGCTGGAAACCTGAAGTACGGTATAGCCGATATGCTGATAAATTTGCATGGTTTGATTAATAAACTCACGGCCCTCTTCATCCAGTAAGTCGACTTTATTCAACACAATGATCGGTTCAACGGACAGGGTTTCGCAAGCTACCAAGTAGCGATCGATAATATTCAGGGAAAGTTCAGGCAAGATTGCTGAAACAATAATAATTTGGTCGATATTGGCAGCGATGGGTTTAACGCCATCATAAAAATCAGGTCGAGTAAGTACCGAAATGCGCTCGTGTACCGCTTCTATAATACCTTTAGCCTGTGCAGTGACGGCCGCTCGCCATACCACACGATCGCCAGTGACCAGTGAGCCAATAGTACGGCGAATATTACAGCGGTGTAGGCTGGCATCCGGTGCTTCAACATCGGCGTGTTTACCAAAGCGGCTAATGACGATGCCTTCCTGAGACTCGCCAAACAGCGAATCGTCAGGCTCTGGTCTTTGATTCGTTGTCTGTAAACGTCGCTGATGGTTTTCAGCAACGCGCCGTTGTTGACCTTTAGACAGTTTATTCTTACTCACAAAAATACCTTTTAGCAGCAGTGACAGTCGCCGGAAACGCGTCAAACGGCTATGATACACTGATGTTCAGTTAATCACGCAGGAAACATCATGTCCGGGAATGAGAATAACCTGATTTGGATCGATCTGGAAATGACCGGTTTAAATCCTGAAATCAATCGCATCATCGAAATCGCCACTATTGTGACCGATGCTAACTTGAATATTCTGGCGGAAGGGCCGGTTTTTGCGATTCATCAAACGGATGAACATATGGCATTGATGGATGAGTGGAACACCACTACTCATACCGCAAGTGGGCTGGTGACGCGGGTAAAGCAGAGTGCTTTTGATGAACAGGCCGCCGAGCAAAAAACCATTGAATTTTTACAGCAATGGGTGCCCCAAGGGTGTTCACCTATTTGTGGTAACAGTATCGGTCAGGATCGCCGCTTTCTTTATCGTTATATGCCAGAGCTGGAACGTTATTTCCACTATCGCTATTTGGATGTCAGTACGTTGAAAGAGCTGGCTCGTCGCTGGAAGCCGGAGATATTGTCTGGTATTACCAAGCAGAGTACTCACCAAGCGCTGGATGATATACGCGATTCAATTGCGGAGCTGGCTTACTACCGTGAGAACTTTATTAAGCTGTAATATTGGCGAAAGTTCGGGCGGGATCTGGATAGTTAATGTCTGCTGCTTATTAGTGCATTTTGTTGCTTTAATAAGCAGACGAAAAATAATGTGCAATTTTTTCAGCAGCAGGTCTTGCAGGGGCGATTAGTTTTCGTATAATGCGCTCCCGTTACATTGTTATATGTACAATGTAACGACCTTCCAAATGCGGGAATAGCTCAGTTGGTAGAGCACGACCTTGCCAAGGTCGGGGTCGCGAGTTCGAGTCTCGTTTCCCGCTCCAAGTTTTTCTAATTGCTTAGTCATTAATCTTTTTTACTTCTGCTTTTTAAACGTTGAACTACCTCTTCTATAGGTGTTAGCCGATTGGCTTCAACTTGCTGCTGGCTGAGGGCGAGTATCTTTAATAACGTTGATACTTCCTGCTTTTGCCTATAAGAAGCCATATCATGTATTACCACCTTGGCTTTCTCGTTTTGGGTGGTAACCGCTGGTAAGTGTGATTCTTTAGGTTTTATCATTACTTCAGTCTCGTTAGATTTCAGACAGGGCATCAGTCTGCATTTTTTGAAAAAAATAAAGCCTATATATGTTAATTGGAATAGAGGGCATAAACGGTGATGTACTACTTTCAGGCAAAGTAGCATCAGTTGGGCAATTAAAACAACGGATGATGATAGTGTTAGGTGAAGTTAGCGAAAATGACTTTGTCTCCGTTTTTTGTGCTCGTTATGGCTATGATATTTATACTTATGATCAAAATATTAAAGTGGATTATGTTATTGATTTAGGTGCTTCCATCGTTTATAAGCCAGTCTATTAGCAATGAATTTCCAACACAGGTTAAACTTAGTGAAGAGTTAAAGCGTCAGCCAGTGTACATACCTGAGTAGTGATGACTTACCAATACAAATGATGCGATGGCGCTTTTGGTCTATCCTGTAATAGTTAGGGAAAACGAGGTCTAAACTCAGATAGCCTTTATGGGCCGATTTTGACCAATTGATGAAAAAATCGTCTGCATTGGTTGCTACAGTGGGCTTTGCGGTTATTTTGACCAGTAAATTTTTTCGTTAAAAGTCTTGCCAGCGTTATGAGTTTAGTACATAATGCAGCGCATCCAAACGCAGGGTTTAGTTATTTTGTTTTTATAATCATAACGTTATAATAACAAGCTGCTTTGCGTAAGGGGTTATCTGCATAGCGATGCGGGAATAGCTCAGTTGGTAGAGCACGACCTTGCCAAGGTCGGGGTCGCGAGTTCGAGTCTCGTTTCCCGCTCCAAATTTCAGATAACAGCAGTAGAAGTATCAGATTTACCTCTCTAATGCGGGAATAGCTCAGTTGGTAGAGCACGACCTTGCCAAGGTCGGGGTCGCGAGTTCGAGTCTCGTTTCCCGCTCCAAGTTTTTTGTCAGACAATCCTCAAAATTTACCGTCCACACAACAATTTCTGTTGATGTTTCGTCATACCTAATTCGCTATATATTTCATATTTCCCAGATCAAACTGATTGGCGAAGGAATATTACGTGCCCTAATTGCTCCCGACATCCCTCATAACCAGAATCTAACGCCCATCCTTGTCATGGAAGGATTTCTTTTATCAGCGATTCAGCCTGATACAGAAATGAGAGATAAATCGATTTATAGCAAGACAGGTTTTTTCGAATAAAATATTTTGATAGATATTAAGAATAATAATCGTAAGATAATGATTAATATAAAATTTGTTATTTTTGGGATTTACTATTTTATTGGCATAGAAGTACAGGAATGGTATAACATCCGGCAGTTCAGATTGCTGACATGGTACTGGGAAACTCGCTCCGATAATGTACTGAAAGGGATACTTCGGGGAGCAGTCGTAAAAACACATACTGTTAGCGTACTTATATCGCACTAAAGCAAGGATAACCTGATGACTTCTATCGTTTCATATACTGACCGCGCGGTTCAAAAGCTTAAACAATTAGGCATTGTTGTTGCCGGCGAGCCAGAAGCACCGGTCATGACGCTGTTGGATGCTATTTCCAACCTTGATAATAATCGCGTTGTAGCCATTGCCCGTACCCTGCAGCAACAAAGCAGCTTCAACGCCATCGTGCGTGACAATATTATGGGAATGGATATTGCTAACCGTCAGGGCACGATTGTGTCGGCATTCGATTCGATTCGCACCGATGCACAAAATATGGTGACCTGGCTGGATGACGGTAAACTGGATCTGTTGGAACGGGTTAAAAATGGCTGGGTGGTATTAGTCAGAGGCTCAATTCCGGATCGTTTCAACAAAATTAAAGAAACCTATATGGAGGTTGCGAAAGCTTCATCCGAACAGATTACCCGTGAACGTACCATTCTGGATGCTTATCAGGATTTCCGTTTTGGTTTGAAACAGGCTCAGATTGACGCTCAGGAACTGCTGGTTTTGGCGGACAAGAATCTGGAACAGTGTAAGACCCAGCTTCAAACTGCCCATGAGGCCAGAGAGAAGGCGACCACCACTGATGCAGTAGAGCTGGCTCGTTTAGAGCTGAGCCGCGATGAAGCGCTGCGCGTGATGCAAAAAGAAGATGAACGCTACCAGATCGTTAAAGATCTTACTGAAAACTTATTGGTAGCTTATAACTCGGCAGAAGCGGTATTCGCCCGTTTACAGCAAACTTCATCAGTAAAAGAGCGTGTTTATCGCCAGAGCGTGGTGTTTTTCTCCACCAATGAAATCGTATTTACTGCACTGTCAGCCTCGATGACCTCATTAAGCGGCCTGTCTGAAAGCACCAAAACGCTGGAAGCCATGAAAGACGGTATCAATAAAGGCCTAGAAACCATTGCTGAAGCCGGTAACAAGCATCTGGAAGCGGGTCTGCGTGCTGGCTACGGCTCCACTATTAAAGCGGAATCTATTCGTTCACTGGTTAACGCCATCACTAGCTATCAGGAATCCAGCCATAAGCTAATTGAAGAGTTGAGGGTTGAGTCAACCAACAATTCTAAAGAGCTGGAAAATATCGTAGAAGACGGAAAACGTCGCTTCTCTGAAATTGTGTTAAAGGCTGCCGTTGAATGAGTGAAGTAAAGCTTAGCGATCAGTTAGGTGCAATGGCGATTATTGATGACCTTTATCAGCAGCAGATCGCGTTAGAAGAGCAGCTTAATCCTGCCGGATTACGCCGCAAAATTGCCGGAAAAATCAAAGAGTATTACCAGTCGAAAGGCATGGACATTCAAGACGAACTGATAGAGCAGGGCGTGAATGAATGGTTCTCCGATCGATTGCGTTTTCAGATGATTAAGCCTGCATGGCATCAGCGCCTACTGGCTAAGCTTTACCTTAAGCGTCGAATATTTATCTACCTGTTTATCGCCGCATTAATTGCGGCGGGTGTTTATTTCAGCGCCAATTACATGATGACCAAGGTAGTAAAAGATTCGATTGTTAAACAGCGAGAAGCCGAAGCGCAACTTGTCAAGAATGCTGCGGGCTATCAGCGTGAGTTCGATACACTGAGCCAGAAGCCATTGCGTTATGCGATACCTGAAGGTCAATCCCTGAAGGATGAGAGCACTAAACTGCTTGCGCAACTGCATGAGAAGCAGGGCGCTTTTGATCGCACGCTGAATCTGAGCGAGTATTCTCGCCCTGCGCTACAGGATCAGAAAGAGTTTCTAACCTCCATTTACCAGATGATGGAGAAAGACTATCGCTCACTGGGCGATATACTGACTCGTTATCAATTGGTTGCGAATAACGATTGGCGTATTCAGCAGGTTGCCGATACTAAGAATTTCGAGCAACTATATCAAAAATATCAGCCAGTTCGTAAAGCGTTTGATACCGCAACCTATGCGGTAGCCAACAACTCACCAACCCTCAGCAGTGATATAACTGCACTGGAAGTCAGTTATAGGGATGCGCTCGATATTCATAAAATAGCGTTACAGGCCGATAGTCTGGTTAACGCATTGAACAGTCTGGTTAAGCCGCAGCAGGATAAAGCAATCGTTAAAGACTATGCGGATACGATTCAGAACGATCTGAGCCTGTTCCACGTTACGCAAGCTAAAGAAGCGCTGCAACAGTTAGAGTATTTGAAGCAGCTAGCTCAGACTAACCTGACCCTAACCATTGTTGATCGCGTTGGTGAAAAATCCGGCGTGGAAAGAACCTATGACGACAGCGGTGGTAAAACTTGGTATGTGGTGGTTGAAGCATTGACTCCGCAGGGAAGAGCATTCCCTTTATGGCTGACAGATTCTGAAACGGGCAAACTCCGGCAAGTGACCATTTTTGGGCTACAGGTACCACAAAGTGAATATTTGAAAGTCAGAAAAGATAAGACGGATGACGGCCATATTCAAAATAATTTGGCAGGTAAAAAAGCAGTTGGTTCTCTGAGTTTCAGCTATGCTCGTTCCAGTAACGGCAAAATCATCATGGAGTGGTAAGTTATGAAAGCTTCTGAAGTATCAAGCCTTATATATGACCGTGAGATTGCGCTGGAAAGACGAGCTCGTAAGTTGAATACTGACATCATGTCCAGCCGCGAAAAGATCGTAGAGTTGAAAAAAGAACAGATGCGTATCTACCAGCAGATGGCTAAAGTACTGCTGCTGGAGAGCCCGAATGTTCAGGACCTGAGTCAGATTAATCAATTGATTGATCAACTTAAAAGCCAAATCGCAGACTTGAATAATCGGCTGAGTACCTTAAAACAAAAAGCCGAAAAAGATCGGCAGAAATATGACGAGCTGACAGCCGAAGCCGGGGCGTTAGAAAAACGCCGCGACGATCTACTATCTCAAAATCCGGCCTTTGTGTCCCTAAACGAGAAATATATCCAGCTTGATAATGAAGCCTTATCGATTGATGAACTGAACCATCAAATACAGGAAGAGGCCAACAGCAAGCTGGCTGACTATGAGACAAACTCTTCCTTTCATTATTTAATTCAGCGCAAGTTTGGTCAGCCTGATTATCGGGGAAGATGGATTTTCCGCAATCTTGATAGCTGGCTGGCCCGTCAGGTTGATTTTCCGCGTAATTTCCGTAACTACAATATGCTGCATGCGATGAAACAGGAGATTGTTAAACGCCAATTGGCTGTGAATCAGCAATTAAACGTGTTATCTGCCGAACGTGACTCGATGATTGCCGGTGCTGAGCAAAGGGTAGGATTGACGGAGCTAAACCGGCAGTTGGCTCGGTTAGAAAAAGTGCTTGATGAAGATAATATTAATATTAAAAATCTGCATGAAGAGCTGCGTAAAAATATCACCGGAGACGGTGTGCTATTTGAATCTGTCACCGCTAAAATTGCGGAGGTTATGCAGACACTGCCGCTTGATAAATTAAATGAGTTGACCTTAAAAACAGAATCATCTTTAGATGATGAATTGTTGCAAAGAGCATTGGCAACTAAGAATAGTATTGCTTCGTTTGAAAATGATATTGCTACGCTCTATCCAGAATGGGTAAGGGTGGGTACGGAATACGATCGTATTCATGCTATGGCGCAGAGTTTTATTAACAGCGATTTGAATCGTAGCCAATATCGCTATGATATCGGTATGAATCAAATCGAAACTATTTTGGTTTCAATTTTTAGCGGTGATTTTGGTTCCCGTCATCTGTTAGAAATATTAAAAAGCGTCAGATATATACCGAGCAATAATAGCTCCAGTTCTTCCAGTTACGGCTCGAGTTCAAGCTCCAGCTCTTCTGGTGGTTTTTGGTCTACATCCAGCTCCAGCTCAAGTTCAAGCTCTGGTAGTTCATCCTCTTACCGAAGCAGCTCCAGTAGTTCGTCTTCATCTCGTAGTGGGGGATATAGTTCCTCTTCTTCATCCGGTGGTGGGAGTTTTAGTTCTTCCTCCTCAAGCGGTGGTGGTAAATTCACTACAACCGATAGTTTTTAAATTAAAGTCGGCAGAGAATAATTCTATCTTTTGGCTTTAATATTATTATCGATCTTTTCTTCGCGATTAGCAGGGGTATTTAAAATACCTCTGTGAGTCTTTATTTATATGCTTCTTAATTATTGTCAACAGAGTTATCCACAGATTGATTCTCTCAGGGGATAAAACTATTACGTAATAATCTAAAAATGCCAGAAGGTTTATAATATGAAATTAAAAGGGTTTTTAATTTTAAATTTGTCGTTTTGATCGCTTGACGTTTTTTTCGCGATTGATAGATAAAGCCTTTTGAATTTTTTATGCACAAACCACTGAGGTTTTATATTATGCTATTTTCTCTCTTTTATGAGGTTGATTATGCATCTCTGGGTAACCCTTTTTCTACGGAGCGAATAAGTCTTAGCTGTTTCGGTGCCCGTACTTCTACACCTCGCTGTTCTCGCTTTTCCCACTGACGAGTAAGTGCCCACTCTATGTGTTCATCAACGATGGCGTAGAGGTTTTTTCTTTGCTCTAAAGCTTCAATAATTTCAGCCTGATAAGGTGCATTTCCCAGCGCAACGCTGATGTTTCTTAGCCAACGAAAGTAGCCAATTCTGCGAACAGGAGAACCCTCTGTTTTAGATAGAAAAGTGGCCTCATCCCAGGCATATAGTTCTAAAAGTGCTGTGTGGTGTAGCGTCGATCGTGGCAGAAAATCTTGCTCTTCGGTGAGTGGCGCTATCCGATTCCAAGGGCATCCCATTTGGCAATCATCACAACCATATATTCGATTGCCCATCAGTGGGCGTAACTCCTCGGGAATCGATCCTTCCAGCTCTATGGTCAGATAAGATATACAGCGTCGGGCATCAACAATATAGGGTTCAACAATTGCGCCAGTTGGACATAGTGTCATACAGGCAATACAGCGCCCACATTCTTCTTCTACCGGCTGGTCAACGGGCAGCGGAATGTCTACCAGTAATTCCCCAAGAAAAAACCAAGAGCCGGCTTCGCGGTTAATAATCAGTGAGTGCTTACCTGTCCAGCCAATACCCGCTTTGGCTGCTAATGGGCGTTCCATCATCGGGGCTGAATCGACAAAAGGGCGGAAATGTAAGTTTTCGCAATGTTGCTGAATTTTCTCACCCAGATTTTTTAATCGTTGGCGTAATACTTTATGATAATCGCGGCCTAATGCGTAGCGGCTGATATAGCCAATATTGGGGTCGGCGAGGGATTTTGCGAACGATGCATGGGGTGGAAGATAATTCATGCGTACGCTGATGACGCGCAGTGTTCCTGGTTCCAGTTCATGGGGTCTGGCCCGCATCATGCCATAGCGAGCCATCCACGCCATATCACCGTGGTATTGCTTATCAAGCCACGCCTGCAATCTAGGTTCTTCCAACGACAGGTCAGTGTCGCAGATACCCACCTGTTGAAAACCTAGTGCTTGCCCCCATTGCTTGATATGTTGGGCTAATAGATTGAGATCGAGAGGATGTGACATGACAGACCATCAGCAGAAACGGAACATCATAAGTTTACCACATTCTGTCTTCAGCGCCGACTGGGTTCGTGAAAATGAAAAACAAGGTGCTCGTCAGATTGGCGTATCGCTCTATCAACTCATGGAACGAGCGGGTGAATCTGCATTTCTTTTATGTCGAAAACTCTATCCGGATGCCCGACATTGGCTGATTTTATGCGGGCACGGCAATAATGGTGGTGATGGCTATGTTATCGGGTGCTATGCCAGACAGTGTGGCATCGAGGTGACGTTGGTGGGTTGTGGTGACGAATTTACCTTGCCGCCAGAAGCGCGTCAGGCGAGGGAACATTGGAGCAATAACTATGGTCCCGTGTTGCCGGAGAATACCGCATGGCCAGAGCATTGCGATTTGATTGTTGATGGGTTGCTGGGTCCCGGAATTCAATCTGAACCGCGCGAACCTTATGCTTCTTTAATTCATAAAGCGAATCAGTATTCGGCTCCCATTGTTGCACTGGATATTCCTTCTGGTTTGAATGCCAATACTGGATCGGCAAGTGGGGCGGTTATTCAAGCCAGTCAAACATTAACTTTTGTTGCGCTAAAATCAGGATTACTGACCGGGCACGCCAGAAATGTGACCGGCACATTGTATTATGATGCTTTAGGACTATCTGACTGGGTTATGGAACAAAACTCATCGATTCAACGTGTTACCGTGACCAATCTTAAACAGTGGATTAAGCCCCGCAGCCCCTGTTCTCACAAAGGCGATCATGGCAAGTTACTGGTTATTGGTGGTGATATTGGAACGGGTGGTGCTATTCGAATGGCGGCCGAGGCTGCATTACGTACTGGTTCTGGATTAGTCCGGGTGTTGACCCGCGCAGAGCATATTGCGCCGATTCTAGCGGCTCGCCCTGAGTTGATGGTTCAGGAACTGACGGCAGAGCACTTGGATACCGGTATTGCTTGGGCGGATGCGATTGCTATCGGGCCAGGTTTAGGGACATCTGAATGGGCTAAAGCGGCAATAAAGCAAGTAAGTGCCAGTGAAAAGATAATGCTTTGGGATGCCGATGCGCTTAACTTGCTGGCAATCAGTCCGGATAAACGGCAAAATCGCATTATTACGCCCCATCCAGGGGAGGCCGCCCGCCTCTTGCAGTGTCAGATTCAACAAATTGAAAATGACCGCTTACTTTCAGCGCGAAAACTGGCTGAACGCTATGGCGGCGTGGTGGTACTAAAAGGGGCAGGAACGGTCATTGCTGATGAAAACCATCATCTGGCGATTGCTGATGTAGGTAATGCGGGTATGGCATCCGGCGGTATGGGGGATGTATTGTCCGGTATTATCGCCAGCCTGTGCGGACAAGGCCTTTCTCCATTTGATGCTGCCTGTGCTGGCTGTGTTATTCATGGCGGTGCAGCAGATATTGTCGCATGGCGGCAGGGGGAAAGAGGTATGATAGCCACGGATTTACTGCGGGAAATACCAACACTGGTGAACCCTTGATTAATTGAATGGTATTCAGGAATACATGAAAGAATTGGTTTTAACATTAGCCGACGAAGCAGCTACGGTTGCTTTTGGTGCCGCACTGGCGGGTGCCTGTGATAAATCAGGTGTGATTTTTTTACAGGGCGATCTTGGTGCAGGAAAAACGACCTTCAGCCGTGGTTTTCTACAGGCTTTAGGTCATAAGGGGAATGTGAAAAGCCCTACTTATACGTTGGTAGAACCTTATTGCTTAGGTGATTTCAACGTTTATCACTTTGACCTATATCGTCTGGCCGATCCGGAAGAACTCGAATTTATGGGGATCCGTGACTATTTTCAGTTAGACAGCCTGTGTCTGGTTGAATGGCCGCAGCGAGGAAGTGGCATGTTTCCTCAGCCCGATCTGGATTTGCATTTCAGTTATTATGATGAAGGCAGACGGGTTGTACTGTCAGCGGGTACTGCACAAGGTGAGCTGATATTGGCGCGTCTTAATGATATTCCCCCGTCTGGGTTACAGGGAAAGTAAAACAATGAAAAAAATCTGGATTGGGTTGATTTCTCTGCTGTGGTTAGCGATTGCTTGGCCTGCTGGAGCCGCATCTTTAATTGACGTACAGGTTAATAACAGCGCTTCACAGGCGAAAGTAACGCTGGCATTTGATAGCCAGCCGGTATATGCCTATACCAGTCAGAAAAGTCCAGCTCGAGTTGTGATTGATGTGCGCCAAAGCGGGCGAGCAGTTCAAGGATTGCCACTGAAGTTTAGCGGTCAAAATATTGTGAATCGTATTAGCGCCGGTACTCCAAAAGATAACGACAGTATTCAACTGATTTTTGAACTGAAACAAAATGCCACGGTAAAAGCCAGCTCGAGTAAGCAGGGGGCTCAATATTTGGTGGTGTTCACTATTCAGGCCGAAAAACAGGCGGCGCCAAAAACAGCGGCTACCAATAGCAGCAATAAGACGACAGCCACAACGGTTAAAGCGTCTACAACTAAAACCAACCAGTCTAAAACGACCAGTAGTACCACCGGTCGTAACCCTTTCTCTGGGGAGGCGGCCGCATCGCAAGATGATGTGATTGTTAAAACCGAGCGTCGCTCTGCACGGGCTAAAAACAGCAGCAGCGAAAAAATAGTGATTGCTATTGATGCCGGTCACGGTGGGAAAGATTCAGGGGCTATTGGTTTGAATGGTTTGCAGGAAAAAACCGTTACGCTGGCCGTTGCCCGTAAGCTAAAGGTGTTGCTTGATAACGATCCTGAGTACAAAGCGGTGTTAACCCGCGATGGTGATTATTTTATTTCTGTTATGGGGCGTTCCGACGTTGCTCGTAATAAAAATGCCCATTTGCTGGTTTCTATTCACGCAGATGCTGCGCCTAACCGTAATGCAACCGGGGCCTCCGTTTGGGTGCTGTCTAATCGTCGGGCCAATACCGAACTGGGCCGCTGGTTGGAGCAGCATGAGAAACAATCAGAGTTATTGGGTGGCGCAGGGGATGTATTGGCAAACAGCGAAGATAACCCGTATTTAAGCCAAGCAGTACTGGATTTACAATTTGGTCATTCACAGCGCGTAGGTTATGACGTAGCGGTAAAAGTACTGTCCGAGATGAGGCGTATCGGCGCATTACATAAACGTAGCCCTGAACATGCCAGCTTAGGGGTATTGCGCTCGCCGGATATTCCTTCTCTGTTGGTGGAAACTGGCTTTATCTCTAATACTGGTGAAGAAAGTTTGTTAGGTAGTGCCGATTTTCAGAATAAGTTGGCCCAAGCTATTTATAAAGGTATTCGCAGCTATTTTGAGGCGCATCCATTTGATTCTGTCACGCCATCGAAAAAGACCAGCGCTTTCCAGAAAGGTAAAGTGCCCGATGAGCAGACAAAAGTGCTGGTAAGCAACGGAAATAAGAGCAAAACATCAGTTCATCAGGTTAAACGTGGCGAGACGTTATCACAAATTGCAGTAAGCTATGGTTCAACCACGAAAACGCTGACAGCGCTAAATGCATTGAAAAAAGAAGGTATTTGGGTTGGTCAGCGCTTGAAAGTACCTACAATGGCCCCCATAACTAATCAACTAACGACTGCCGTGGGTAAAAAAGAGAGCAAACCGGTTAAAAATGCTGCTGATAACCGCAAGCATAAAGTGGTTCTCGGAGATACTCTGTCAGGAATCAGTAGTCGATATGGCGTTAGCATCGCAGAATTGAAGCAGAATAATAAAATGATGTCAGATGAGGTTCGTTTAGGGCAGGTTCTGACGATATCACGTTCATAAATACCGGATTTATTATCAGGAGTCGTCATGCCGATCCAGGTCTTGCCACCGCAGCTAGCAAACCAAATTGCCGCCGGAGAAGTTGTCGAGCGGCCGGCGTCCGTGGTGAAAGAACTGGTGGAAAACAGCTTGGATGCAGGGGCAACTCGCATTGATATCGATATTGAGAAAGGTGGCGCGAAACTTATTCGCATCCGCGATAACGGCTGTGGAATCAATAAAGATGAGCTTGCTTTGGCACTGGCTCGCCATGCGACCAGCAAAATTGCGACCCTTGATGATTTAGAGGCGATTATCAGCCTCGGGTTTCGTGGTGAAGCGCTGGCCAGTATCAGCTCGGTTTCTCGTTTAACGCTGACCTCCCGTATCGCAGAACAAAATGAAGCTTGGCAAGCCTACGCAGAAGGCCGGGATATGGAGGTTGCGCTAAAACCAGCCGCCCATCCTGTAGGGACTACGCTTGAAGTCCTCGATCTTTTTTATAATACGCCCGCACGCCGCAAATTTTTACGCACTGAAAAAACAGAATTCAACCATATTGACGAAATTATTCGTCGTATTGCACTGGCGCGTTTTGATGTCAGTATTAACCTGCAGCACAATGGCAAAATGGTGCGTCAATATCGGGCAATAAAAGAGAATGAGCCACGTGAACGCAGGTTGGGCAGCATTTGTGGTACCCAGTTCTTACAACATGCATTAGCCATATCATGGCAGCACGGCGACCTGAAAATTGACGGATGGGTTGTCGACCCGGTTGGCGCTCGGGCACTGACCGATATGCAATATTGTTATGTTAATGGCCGTATGATGCGGGATCGTTTATTGAACCATGCGATACGTCAGGCATATCAGACTCAGTTGGCAGATGATCAGGCTCCTGCCTATGTTTTATATCTGGAAGTTGACCCGCATCAGGTGGATGTTAACGTTCATCCCGCTAAACATGAAGTTAGGTTCCATCAATCCCGACTGGTGCATGATTTTATCTATCAGGCCGTTGTGACGGTTTTACAGCAGTCAGGTGCTCCGGTTTTGCCGCTCAATGATGGTCCCGCCGAGGATGGGCGAGAAATCCACTGGCAGCCAGAGAATCGCTCCTCTGCCGGAGAGAATCAATTTAACCGTCCGGCAAGCGATCGCGTTTCACAGAATGAAGCTAAACGTTCATCGGTGGATAAGCCTTCTGCGGGGCATGGTGACGGGAGTGGGGGGGCGGCTTATACTCCGGGAGCGACGCGCGCTCCTACGCTGGTGGCGCGCGAGAATGAGCTTTATCGTCGCTTGTTGCAAACCGATATTACCTCTGATGGCAACGTATCTGACGCGGGTTCTGGCCCGGCTAAACCGTCACTGTTTCCGGAAAAAAGTGAGCCACTACCTGATGTGACGACGGTACTGAAAACGCCACAGTTTTCTTCTCGTCCACAATCAACATCACCGATTCCTGCTTCCATGCTGGATAAAGGGGCTACTCATAGCTTTGGAAGAGTGCTGTCAATATGGCAATCCTGTCATGCTATCGTCGAACGAGGCACGGTACTGGCTTTACTGTCACTGCCGGTAGCCGAGCATTATTTGCGACAGTCTCAGCTACTTCCATCGTCCGAACCGCTTAAACCACAGCCTCTGCTGATTCCACTGGCACTAACCGTCGGTGATAAAGAGAAGCAGGGAATGACCAATCATAAAGTATTACTGAATTATTTTGGTATCGATCTGTCTCTTGAACGTAATCGTCTTCAGGTTCATGGCGTGCCTTTGCCGCTACGCCAACAGAATTTGCAACAGTTGCTGCCAGCGTTGTTAGGTTATCTGGGGGAAAATGAGGCGGTAGATAAGCAAATGTTAACGCACTGGCTGGCGGATAAACTCACCAGTGAGAATACCCAGTGGACGCAGGCCCATGCGATACAGTTATTGGCCGATCTGGAACGGTTGTGCCCCGCGTTGATTGCTAATCCTCCGACAAATATGTTGCAACCGATTAACTTGCTGTCCGCCCTAGAGGCCTTACAGGGTGAATAGTGATATGAATATATTACCTACAGCGCTCTTTCTAATGGGGCCAACGGCGTCGGGAAAAACCGCTTTAGCAGCAGAGCTTTACAGACATTTACCCGTCGAAGTCGTCAGCGTTGACTCAGCGTTGATATATCGTGGTATGGATATTGGCACTGCCAAACCGACCCGACAAGAGCTGGGTGAGACACCACATCGGTTGATTGATATTCGCGATCCATCGGAAGCTTATTCCGCAGCAGATTTTCGTGCTGATGCGTTAAAAGAGATGGCTGATATTGTTAGTCGCGGACGTATTCCCCTGTTGGTTGGTGGAACGATGTTGTATTTTAAGGCACTGTTGGAAGGATTATCGCCTTTGCCCTCTGCCGATCCTGAAGTGCGTGAACGCATAGAAAGTGAAGCGGTACAACTGGGGTGGGCGAGTTTGCACCAACGATTACAACAGATTGATCCGATAGCGGCAGCCAGAATACATCAAAATGACCCGCAACGATTAAGTCGAGCACTGGAAGTTTTTTACATTTCAGGTAAAACTTTAACAGAGTTAACGCAAATTGCTGGTGAAACGTTACCATATCGTGTACACCAATTTGCTATAGCACCCGCATCCCGTGAATTGCTACATCAGAGAATTGAAGCACGTTTTCATCAGATGATTGCGGTGGGTTTTGAAGATGAAGTCCGACAATTAATGTTGCGTGGCGACTTACATACTGACCTTCCCTCCATGCGCTGCGTGGGTTACAGGCAGATGTGGATGTACCTGAATGGAGAGATAGACCACGACGAAATGGTCTATCGGGGAATTTGCGCAACTCGACAACTTTCTAAACGGCAAATGACATGGTTGCGGGGTTGGGAAAGCGTTGATTGGTTGGATAGTGAGCAACTGAAAAATGCGATGGAAAGAGTTATACGTGCTATTAGTGTATAGGCTAATGATTGTGTACAATTAATAGGTTATATACTTTAATGTACTCAATGGCTTTATTTTGTACGAAATGTATCATTTTTATGCAGTTTATTTTAGGGCCTCTGGCTCTTGGTAACAAACAACAAATACATACAAAGAGATAAGGAAAAGAAAAATGGCTAAGGGGCAATCTTTACAAGACCCGTTTTTAAACGCACTTCGGCGTGAACGTGTTCCAGTTTCTATTTATCTGGTAAACGGTATTAAGTTACAAGGCCAAATCGAATCTTTCGATCAATTCGTTATCCTGTTGAAAAATACGGTTAGCCAAATGGTATATAAGCACGCTATCTCCACTGTGGTTCCTTCTCGTCCAGTTTCGCATCATAGTAATGCACCAACTGGAAGTGTGGGTAACTACCAAGGTGGTATGCCATCACAACAGGAAGATGATGTATCTGAATAAGTTACTCAGTTATTTCTTTTTGAGGAGTCATGCACTTGTTTGACCGATATGAGGCTGGTGAGCAAGCGGTACTGGTGCATGTTTATTTCTCCCAGGAAAAAGATACGGAAGATCTCAGTGAGTTTGAATCTCTGGTTTCTTCTGCGGGAGTGGAGGCGTTGCTGGTCGTTACCGGTAGCCGTAAAGCCCCACAAGCCAAATACTTTGTTGGCGAAGGTAAAGCGCAGGAAATTGCTGATGCTGTACGGGCCTCAGGGGCTTCGGTAGTGCTGTTTAACCACTCCCTTTCACCTGCTCAGGAACGTAACCTTGAGCGGCTTTGTGAGTGTCGGGTAATTGACCGTACCGGGTTGATTCTCGATATTTTTGCTCAACGGGCAAGAACGCATGAAGGTAAGTTGCAGGTTGAGTTGGCGCAGTTACGCCATTTGGCAACCCGCTTAGTCCGTGGCTGGACTCACCTTGAGCGTCAAAAAGGTGGGATAGGCTTACGTGGCCCGGGGGAAACGCAGTTAGAAACTGACCGTCGTTTGCTTCGAGACCGGATACGCCAGATTCTTGCTCGACTTGAAAAAGTTGAAAAGCAGCGTGAGCAAGGAAGGCGGGCTCGCATGCGAGCCGATATTCCAACCGTATCGCTGGTGGGCTATACCAACGCAGGGAAATCTACCCTTTTCAATCGTATTACGACTGCCGGTGTTTATGCAGCCGATCAGCTATTTGCGACACTGGATCCAACCTTACGCCGTATTGAGGTGGATGATGTAGGCGCAACCGTTTTGGCTGATACCGTTGGTTTTATTCGCCATTTGCCCCACGATTTAGTGGCAGCGTTTAAAGCAACTCTGCAGGAAACACGTCAGGCTTCTTTATTGTTGCATGTGATTGATGCAGCAGATAGTCGGGTCGATGAGAATATTGAAGCGGTCAATGAAGTTTTAACTGAAATTGAAGCCCATGAAATACCGGTTCTGCTGGTAATGAATAAGATTGATATGCTGGAGGATTTTGCTCCGCGTATTGATAGAGATGAAAACAATTTACCCGTCCGGGTTTGGCTTTCTGCCGAGTCTGGTGATGGTATTGAATTATTGTTCCGTGCATTGACGGAACGTCTTTCCGGTGAGATTGCGCAATACAAACTGAGATTGCCTGTAGAACAGGGTCGGTTACGCAGTCGTTTTTATCAACTTCAGGCCATTGTTAAAGAGTGGATTGAAGAGGATGGAAGCATCGGTTTGGTGATTAGGATGCCAATTGTTGACTGGCGTCGCCTTTGTAAACAAGAGCAGGCTCTGGAAAACTTTATTGTTGAATGAGACCTGTTAGATTGTGCCCGATAAAACGATCGTAAATGAGTGGAGCAAAAACATGGCGTGGAATCAGCCCGGTAATAATGGCCAGGACCGCGATCCGTGGGGGAGTGGTAACAACAACCCCGGGGGCAACAACAGCGGTGGATCGAATAAAGGTCGCGGTCAGCAGTCGCTGAATCTGGACAATATTTTTAGTAAATTAGGTGGGTTACTGGGTAAATCCGGTAGCGGTGGTGGTAATAGCAGCAATTCTGGCGCACCGGTTATCGGTGGTCGTCTGTTCAGCATTCTTGCTGTCGTTGTCGTTATTATCTGGGCCGCGACTGGTTTCTATACCATTAAAGAAGGTGAACTGGGTGTAATCACCCGTTTTGGTCAGGTGCAACCAACCATGGTTGGGCCTGGTCTGAACTGGAAACCAACGTTTATCGACTCAGTTAAGCCTGTAAATACCAAGGCGGTTCGTGGGTTGGCGGCATCAGGCATTATGCTGACTTCTGACGAAAACGTAGTACGTGCCGAGATGAACGTACAGTATCAGGTTTCCGATCCGATTAAATATTTGTACCGCGTGACTGATGCTGATGACAGCTTGAGTCAGGCAACCGACAGCGCATTGCGTTCTGTTATTGGTAAGTACACCATGGACCGTATTCTGACTCAGGGTCGTACCATTGTTCGTGATGACACCAAACAAGAGCTGGAAAAAACCATTCAGATTTATGATATGGGTCTGAAAGTGCTGGACGTTAACTTCCAGGCAGCGCGCCCGCCGGAAGAGGTAAAAGCCGCGTTTGATGATGTGATTAACGCTCGTGAAGATGAACAGCGTTATATCCGTGAGGCGGAAGCCTATGCTAACGCAGCACAGCCAATCGCTAACGGTAAAGCTCAGCGTCTGATTGAAGATGCAAAAGCTTATGAGGCCCGTACCGTACTGGAAGCAGAAGGTGAAGTCTCTCGTTTTGCCAAGCTATTACCTGAATATAAGGCCGCCCCGGATATCACCCGTGAACGTCTGTATATTGAAACCATGGAAAAAGTATTGGGTAAAACCAACAAAGTATTGGTGGATGATAAGAGTAATAACCTGATGGTTTTACCGCTAGACCAACTGATGCGTGGTAAAGGCGGCGCAGTACAACAACCTGTAGCTCCACAGGCAAGTACTGAAACGCCACCTGAAGCACCTCAGGCAGTTACGGTGACTGACAGTAAGCCAGAAACGACGAAGCGTTCAACGGCATCACAAAGCACCAATAAAGTTACGCAAGAGCGTAACGATGCTTACAACGAGCGTCTTAATTCATTTGGCTTAGGAAGAGGATAATCACCGATGCGTAAATTACTTATTCCTATTATCGTTATTGTTATTGTCGGTATCTTTACTTCCCTGTTCGTGGTGGAGGAAGGGAGCCGCGGTATCGTGCTGCGTTTCGGTAAAGTGTTACGTGATTCTCAGGATAATCCAAAGGTTTACCAACCCGGTCTGCATTTTAAAATGCCTCTGATTGACTCGGTAAAACTGCTGGATGCGCGTATTCAAACGATGAACAATCAGGCCGATCGCTTTGTAACCAAAGAGACCAAAGACCTGATCGTTGACTCATACGTTAAGTGGAAAATCATTGATTTCAGCCGCTACTATCTGGCAACGGGTGATGGTAACCGTGCCAATGCGGAGCGTATTCTGAATAGTAAGCTGAGTGACCGCTTACGTTCTGAAATTGGTCAGCGTGATATTAAAGATTTGGTAACTGACTCTCGTGGTCAATTAATGCAAGACGTTCGTAATGCATTAAACAACGGATATGAAGATAAGCCATCTGAAGTTGCGCCAGCGGCTACTCAAGCTTCTGTTTCTTCGCAAGAGGAAAGAAAAGTGCCAGCAACTGCGGACACATTACCGGCAGATAATAAGTTGCCTTTAGTTAATGCTAACAGTATGGCTGAACTGGGTATTCAGGTTATCGACGTGCGAATCAAACAAATCAACCTGCCAACGGAAGTGTCGGACGCGATTTATCAGCGTATGCGCGCAGAGCGTGAAGCTGTTGCCCGCCGTCATCGTTCACAAGGTCAGGAAGAAGCTGAAAAGATCCGCGCTCTGGCTGACTATCGTGTTACCAAGACTATTGCGGAAGCAGAACGTGAAGCTCGTATGACTCGGGGTTCGGGTGATGCTATTGCGGCTAAGTTGTTTGCTGATGCTTTCAGTCAGAATCCTGACTTCTACGCTTTCATTCGTAGTTTACGTGCGTATGAGACTAGCTTTAATAGCGGCAATGATGTGATGGTACTTCGTCCGGATAGCGAGTTTTTCCGGTATATGAAGTCACCGTCGGTTGGATTGAAGCAGTAAGTTTTGTTTTTGGATTGAGAAGGGCCCGGGGGAACTCCGGGCCCTTTTTGTTGTTGGGGGGGGTATTGGGCTTTGTGCCAGTTTCGTTGCTTTAAATATTTGGTCCAGTGTAGGTTTCGCCGCCTCAGGTACTGAGCCTGACCCAGCATCGGTGTTTGCGTCGAGCAAAGGGGCGTGGGGCGAACGCCCCTCTGCACTCCCCGCGCCTGCGCAGCCGACTGTTGACCGCCGCTTTGCGGCGGCAACCTCAGTCAGCAAAAAAATGACGCACCGGCGCAGAGCCGCTCCCGACGTCGCTGCGCCTCAACCCGCATCCTTGCGGGTCGTGCTATTTTTTTGCTTCCTTCGGCAACATTCGGATGCTTTAACCTAAAAAGACAAAAGACAAAAGACAAAAGACAAAAGACAAAAGACAAAAGACAAAAGACAAAGTTTTTTTAATACTTCTCAGAAAAGCAAACTAAAGCACAAGTCGCCACCTCGAATCACTGTGGCCCATATAGGCAGTGACTAATGTACTGACACAGAACCAGTCTGCGAACGCAGCGGCGATTAAAAAGGGCGGGGGGTTGTCAGGGGTGTTCGCCCCTCAACACCCCTGACTCGACGCGTACTGCGGGGGCAAGTTGTGCTCAGTACTTGAGGCGGTGAAATGTGTACCGAACTAAAAAGAACCCATCTCAGAAAAGCACAAGTCGACACCTCGAAACACCGCAGCCCATATAGGCAGTGACTAATGTATTGACACAGAACCAGTCTGCGAACGCAGCGGTGATTAAAAAGGGCGTGGGGTTGTCAGGGGTGTTAGCCCTGTAACATCCCCTACTCGACGCGTGCTGCGGGGGCAAGTTGTGCTCAGTACTTGAGGCGGCGAAATGTGTACCGAACTAAAAAGAACCCATCTCAGAAAAGCAAACTAAAGCACAAGTCGACACCTCGAAACACCGCAGCCCATATAGGCAGTGACCAATGTACTGACACAGAACCAGTCTGCGAATGCAGCGGTGATTAAAAAGGGCGCGGGGTTGTCAGGGGTGTTCGCCCCTCAACACCCCTGACTCGACGCGTGCTGCGGGTGTAGTGGTCAAGTATTCCCGGACTCCAACTTAAGTTGTTCTGCAATCATTGGCGGTAATCCACCATTAAAAGCATGTGGTCGCCTTTGATTATAATATTCTAACAAGTAACGGCTTATATCTGATTTCGCTTGCATCAGATTGTGATAACCCGTTTCCGGAACCCATTCTGTTTTTAAACTTCTGAATAAGCGTTCTGTCGGCGCATTATCCCAACAGTTACCCCGACGACTCATACTTTGCGTTATCTGATAACGCCACAACCTTTGTCTGAAGGCCCGTGCTGTGTACTGGCAACCCTGATCTGAGTGGAGCATCACTCCTTTAGGTTTGCCACGATGTTGCCAGGCCATATCCAGAGCTTTAATCGCTAACCCTGCATCCGCTTTATCTGATAAAGCATAACCAATAACCTTTCGGGCATATAAATCAAGTACCACTGCAAGGTAAATCCAGCACCCAGACCAGATATAAGTAATGTCGCTCGTCCATACCTGATTAGGTCTGGACGGGATAAAATCACGACCCAGTATATTACTTATCTCCGGACGTTCTATTGTCACAGGCTTATAGCGATGTGAACCCGGCTGTTTACTTTGTAACTGCGCTTCTGCCATCAGTCGTCTCACTTTAAAGCGACCAATCACTATCTTTTCCTGACGCAGCATGCCAACAATAGTTCGACTACCGGCTGAGCCCCGACTCTGTTTAAAAAGACTGACAACATGCTGACGAAGCCGCCCCCGCTCCTTATTCACCGTTCTGGATTGGGTGTCATAGAAAGTCGATTTGGAGATATCAAATAATGAGCAGAGCAGCCGGGTTGAGTAACGCTCACTTAATTGGGCTGTCAGCTCATATTTTTGAATTCGTCCGACATTAAGAGAGCGGTAGCCTTTTTTAAGATTTCCTTTTCTAATTCAAGGTGTTTTATTCGTTTCTCCAGAGCCTGAATACGTTGTTGCTCCGCGGTTAAGGCTTGGGTAGTTGGAGTGGCACCTTGCTGCTCATATTTCAGTTGTCTTACCCAGCGACGCATCGCTGTTTCACCAACCCCCATTGCTCTGCAAGCTTCAGTCGTGCTATAGCCATGCTCAACAACCAGTGCAGCTGCTTCACGTTTAAACTCTGGGGTAAAATGTCGACGTTCTTTTATCATTATTCACCTCTCTTGATGGTTTGAGTTTACCACCTTAATTGGTGTCCGAGTTTATTAGACCACTACAGGGGGCAAGTTGTGCTCAGCATTTGAGACGGCAAAATGTGTACCGAACTAAAAAGAACCCATCACAGAAAAGCACAAGTCGCCACCTCGAATCACTGTGGCCCATATAGGCAGTGACTAATGTACTGACACAGAACCAGTCTGCGAATGCAGCGGTGATTAAAAAGGGCGCGGGGTTGTCAGGGGTGTTCGCCCCTCAACGCCCCTGACTACCTCAAAAACGAATCAGCTACGCTGCCTGAATCACCCCTTCCGACACTACAACATCCCGACGTTTTATCACCGCATACGTGACACCCGTTACCACCGCTCCAGAGATAATCGCTATCAGGTAACCCACGACAGGATGAACCGCACCAGGAATTAGCAGTACAAACAGGCCACCATGCGGTGCAGTTAGCTCGGCACCGAACATCATCGATAGAGCGCCAGTCAGAGCTCCGCCTGCCATACAACAAGGGATAACGCGCATTGGGTCTTTGGCTGCAAAAGGGATTGCGCCTTCAGTGATAAAGCTCAACCCCAATACCAGAGCGGCTTTACCACCATCCTGTTCATTTTTAGTAAATTTGTGAGCGGCTAACAGCGTTGCTAATCCCATGGCCAATGGTGGAACCATTCCAGCAGCCATAATCGCTGCCATAGGCGCATAAATTTTGGTGCTTAAGAGAGTAACGCCAAAAGCATAAGAGGCTTTATTGATTGGGCCTCCCATGTCGGTACACATCATGGCACCCAGAATGGCACCTAACATAACGGCGTCAGCGGTTCCTAAATCTTTCAGCCATTGGGTTAAGGCGGCCAGCACTTTTGCTACTGGCGTACCCACCACATAAATCATCACCAAACCCGTCACTAGGCTGGCGACCAGTGGAATAATCAGAATCGGTTTCAGTGCTGACAAACTTTTCGGTAGATATAGCTTGTTGCTGATAAATAGGGCGACATAGCCTGCAAGAAAGCCTGCAATAATACCACCAAGAAAACCTGCTCCAGTACTGACCGCCAACATACCACCAATCAAACCTGGCGTTAGCCCAGGGCGATCGGCAATAGAGAAGGCAATGTAACCCGCTAATACTGGAACCATCAGGGCAAAAGCAGATTTACCGCCAATATCCATCAGCGCTGCAGCCAACGTACCTTGCTGTTCAAAGGCGGTGATACCAAAAACAAACGAAAGGGCAATACAGAGCCCGCCAGCCACCACCATCGGTAGCATATAAGAAACGCCCGTCAGAAGATGACGATAAGGGCCAGCGGACTCTTTTTTATCACTGACTGTGCTATTGTTTTGTTGTTGTGGGGTGAAAATTTGCGCCTGTTGAACGGCTTTATCCAGTTCCTGATCGGTTTTCTTGAGGGCTAATCCGGTCGATGTGCGATACATCGGTTTGCCAGCAAACTTACTTAAATCTACTTCGATATCCGCAGCAACGACCACCAGATCGGCCCGTTCTATTTCTTCTGGCGTAATGGTATTGCCTGCACCAACGGAGCCGCGTGTTTCAACTTTTACCTCCCAACCGCGTTTTTTAGCTTCGACTTCGATAGCCTCTGCGGCCATAAAAGTGTGGGCAACGCCGGTAGGACAGGCGGTTATGGCGACGATTCGCTTAGTCTGGGTTGGAATACTGTGGGTTGTCTGGCTGCAGTGATAGGAATGTGCATTGTTTATCGCTTGATGAATGAATTCCTCGGGGTGGCTAATAGCGGACTGTGCGTTTCCCAGCCAGATTTTTTTATTTTCCAGTGAGTATTGTTCAGGTATGGAGTCGCCAACAATAATTGCCAGTTCGGCTTCATCCACGGTTTCTACTTGGATTAATCCGGCCTTTTCCATATTTGCAGCCAGTGTAAATTTAGCCAGATGACTGACGGCCTGACCCAGTGAATTATCTGAAAGAATTAATGTTTTCATTATGCATCCTGCCTCTAATTAAACGGTATCAAATTAACTCGCGACATCATGGCGGCTAATTCAAGTCGATTTCCTACGCCTACGCTGGTTTGGCCAACCGCCAGAGCTGCAACCGCAGTCGCTAAACGTAAGGTATGTTCACTGGATTCACGCATCAGCAAACCATAAATCAGACCGGCAACCATTGAATCACCTGCGCCAACAGTGCTGACTACTTCGCAAATTGGAGGTTTAGCCAGCCAAGCTCCAGAGTTATTAACCCATAACGCGCCTTCTGCACCGAGTGAAATAACCACATGCGCAATACCTAGCGCCCGAAGCTCATGGGCAGCATTAACGATATCGTGCATGGTGGGTAATGGGCGATTTGCCCAGATTTCCAGTTCACGGCGGTTAGGTTTGACTAACCATGGTGCGGCTTTAAGACCCGCAACCAAAGCCTCACGGCTACTGTCAAAAATGATGCAGGAACATAGACTACGTAGTCGCAGCATCCATTCAGTAAATGCATCTGGAGAAACGCCAGTCGGTAGGCTGCCGCTGACGGTGATCATATCGAATTGGCCTAGCCAAGAGAGGGAATCAGTAACGAAACGATCCCAATCTTGTGGTGGAACATCAAAACCAGAAAAATTCAGATCGGTCACTTCACTCGATTTTTCCGTTAGTTTGACGTTAATTCGAGTGCGACCGGGCACGACCATAAAGCGGTTGGCAATACCTGACTCACTGAATAGCTGCTGGAAACCATCCTGATTGTCCCGCCCGATAAAACCACCAACGGTGACATCGATCCCCAGGTTCTTCAGAACTTTGGCAACGTTTACCCCTTTTCCTGCGGCGTGTAGCCCGGTGGTTTGAATATGATTCACTTCACCTAACTCCAGCGCGGAGCAGCTTCCTACTAAGTCGTAGGCAGGATTGAGGGTAATGGTGGCGACTTTTCTGCTCATACGCCTTCCCCTAAACCAGTAGAGATAGCATTACCAATAGCGGAGAGTGCCATTTGTGCATCTTTGCCCGTGGCGGTAAAACGTAACCGATGGCCTTTTTGAACACCTAGAGAAACCAGTTTCATCATGCTGCGTCCATTGACCGGTTTACCGCTACCGTTGAGATTGGTGACGGTCACTTCGGTATTAAATTGTTTGATGGTATTAAGTAGCACCGTGCTCGGGCGAGCATGTAATCCATGCTGATTGTGGATAACAAATTCAGCACTGATGGCTTGTTCATCAGGAATGGTATCGCTGGTTAACAGCGCTAATAGTGTTGCTGTATCTGCGGTTAGCAGGCGTTCTGCTTGTTGTGCGATGAGCAGGCTACCTAAACGGTTTAGTAATGGGTTGGGTTGTCGATCGGCAACGGAGATTGTCAGTAGTAGCCCGACGGGTTCACCGTTGATGTTAAAAGCACGGGTAGGGCGGCTGATGGTTGCCGCGCTGAGCAGATTGCCCTTAAGGCTATCGCATAGCCAAATGCCTTGCCCTAAATTGACCGGAGGACGGCTGAGGATATCGGCAATAAACGGGTGGTCAACGGCATTGATTTGCTGTAATCGCCCGGCATTGAGTGCTTGTAGAGTCACTATATTATCCACATCAAGATCCAGAACGATCATTGAGGCATCAAAAAAGAATTCAGCCGATTGCTTCTCTCCCATTAACAAACTGCGAAGTTGTTCTGCCGAATCTGTGTTGGCAAGTTGGTATGCCAGACTTTCATCACTCAGTACATGCGCTAATTGACGAAGCAGTGATAGATGTTCATCCGAGCAGGCCGCAATACCAATGACAACATACGCTGTTTGGCCGTCACCCCATTCGATCCCTTGAGGAAACTGAAAAACTTGGATACCGGTATTTAACACCAGATGGCGGGTATCCGTTGTACCGTGGGGAATAGCAATGCCATTACCTAGGTAGGTTGATGTTTGCTGTTCCCGTTGTAACATGCCGTTAAGATAGCCAGAATTGACATAGCCCGATTGAGCCAATGCTGATGCAACTTGCTCAATTGCCTGCTGTTTATTAGCTGCCGATGCATTCAAATGGATATTCTGAATCGGTAATTGATACATAATTTCCCTCCTAAATAACTGAATCGTTTCAGCTTTTGATAGAAAAATAAGCACAGACTTAACTTAACTTGTTGGTTTATCTGTGCTGAATCGTTTCGTGAGAATATGTTCACTGTTCGCTATTTATGCAAGTTTTCTTTGCTATCTGATTTCATTTTTTTGACATTACGCACGTTTTTTAACTTATTGCTAACGAAAATGAGGGGGATAAATGAGGTTTGCTGACATAAAGCACACCTTATTCATTTTAGGTATTAAAAGGAAAAACCTCATGGAAGACGCTCATCAGGCAATCGATTACTTGCGCCGGAACAAAGAAATGATGATTTTTTCATCTATTCAGGTTTTTATCTGGTCCGAGTTCGATTAAGTGTGTTAAAAAATACTGAAAGCAACGAAATGTAATGGTAGAATTCTTTTTTAACTGACTTGGTGAATCGTGAGATGGGCAAAAACGTCGTCGTACTGGGCACTCAATGGGGTGACGAAGGTAAAGGTAAGGTCGTTGACCTGCTGACTGAACGGGCTAAGTATGTTGTACGCTATCAGGGCGGACACAATGCGGGCCATACTCTGGTTATCAACGGTGAAAAAACCGTTCTTCATTTGATTCCTTCCGGCATTCTTCGTGAAAACGTTATCAGCGTTATTGGTAACGGCGTGGTGTTATCTCCAGAAGCTTTAATGAAAGAGATGCGTGAATTGGAAGATCGCGGTATCCCTGTGCGTGAGCGCTTGCTCCTGTCAGGTGCGTGTCCGCTGATCCTGCCTTATCATGTGGCTCTGGATGTAGCTCGTGAGAAAGCGCGCGGTTCAAAAGCGATTGGCACCACTGGCCGCGGTATCGGACCTGCTTATGAAGATAAAGCAGCGCGTCGTGCTCTGCGCGTCAGCGACTTATTTAACAAAGAGACGTTCGCCGCTAAGCTCAAAGAAGTGGTGGAGTATCACAACTTCCAATTAGTGAATTACTACAAAGTTGATGCCGTTGATTATCAGACCGTTCTGGATGATGTCATGGCGATTGCAGATATCTTGACTTCAATGGTGGTTGACGTATCCGATCTGCTAGACAACGCACGCAAGAAAGGCGAGTTAATGATGTTTGAAGGGGCTCAGGGTACACTGCTGGATATTGACCACGGTTCATTCCCATATGTGACCTCTTCAAATACTACCGCTGGTGGTGTTGCGACGGGTTCTGGCTTAGGCCCTCGCTATGTCGACTATGTATTAGGTATTGTAAAAGCCTATTCGACTCGCGTTGGTGCGGGCCCCTTCCCGACAGAACTGTTTGATGATGTGGGTGAATTCCTTTGCCAGAAAGGTAATGAATTTGGTGCAACCACGGGTCGTCGTCGTCGTACTGGCTGGTTAGATGCTATTGCCGTTCGTCGTGCGGTCTTGCTGAATTCTCTCTCCGGTTTCTGTATGACCAAACTGGACGTGTTGGATGGCCTGAAAGAAGTGAAAATCTGCGTTGGTTATCGCATGCCCGATGGCCGAGTTGTTGAAACCACGCCGTTAGATGCAGATGCTTGGGAAGGTATCGAACCCGTATATGAGAGTATGCCGGGTTGGCCTGAAACCACCTTTGGTGTTAAAGAGTTTGATAAACTGCCTCAGGCCGCGCGTAACTACATTAAGCGCGTAGAGGAGTTAACCGGTGTGCCTGTAGATATCGTTTCTACCGGTCCTGACCGTACTGAAACCATGATTCTGCGCGATCCATTTGACGCGTAAGTTTCATTGTTGATGTACAGGTAAAAACCGGGCTAATCAGCCCGGTTTTTTTATAAGGAAAGTTATCCGCTTTGTTCGCTATCGTTTACTATATACCTACAATGGATAGTGACATTTGTATGTATAATGTGCAAACCGGATAATTTTCAAGCGCATAGTCAACATGTTTGCTATTCTGAATAGATAAATGTGAGTTTTTTTATTCGGTGCAGGGATATTAATGCGCCGAAAATGCGGGTGAATCGTTGAGCTCGCGATATACAGCCGGCAGGATGGTAATGGCTGTTTGGAACGTAATTATTGTTATGAGGTGTTTGTGCAATTAACCAGTTTTACCGATTATGGCCTGCGGGCTCTAATTTATATGGCATCGTTACCAGAGAGTGAGTTGACCAGTATTTCAGAGGTCACAGAAGTCTATGGGGTTTCACGTAACCATATGGTGAAGATTATTAATCAGTTGAGTCGAGTCGGCCTGGTGGACGCCGTGCGCGGAAAAAATGGTGGTATTCGTTTAGGTAAGGCCGCAGAAGATATCCGAATTGGTGATGTGGTCCGAGCGATGGAGCCGTTAGCTCTGGTAAACTGTAGCCCACAATTTTGTCATATCACCCCTTCCTGCCGCTTAAAAATAGTATTGGATAATGCGGTGAAAGCTTTTTTACACGAACTCGATAGTCATACCCTTGCTGATATGGTGGTTGATAACACTGGACTTCAAACCCTGCTGTTTATGGAGCATCCTGCCATATCGGTCAATAAATAATAAGGATAAATAATGACAAAAGATCCTTTCTTAGCCCGTGAAGCTGAAAAGTACGGGGATCCCATTCCCAGCCGCGAATATATTCTCGATTTATTATCAAAGCGCCAGACGCCAGCCAGTCGTGATGAACTGGTAGAAGCGCTGGGACTGGAAAGCGAAGAACAACAAGAGGCGCTACGTCGTCGTTTAAGAGCGATGGAGCGTGATGGTCAACTGGTTTTCACCCGTCGCCAATGCTATGCACTACCGGAACGTCTGGATATGGTGAAAGGCACGGTAATCGGCCATCGTGATGGCTATGGATTCCTGCGGGTTGAAGGCAGTAAAGATGATTTATACCTTTCACCTGAACAGATGAAATTGGCCATTCATGGGGATGTTATTTTAGCCCAACCGATGGAATTAGATCGTAAAGGTCGTCGCGAAGCTCGCGTAGTACGAGTTTTAGTACCTAAAACCAGTCATATTGTCGGACGCTATTTTACTGATGCCGGAATTGGTTTTGTGGTGCCGGACGACAGTCGCTTGAACTTCGATATCTTGATCCCACCAGAGAGCATTATGGGTGCCCGCATGGGTTATGTGGTGGTGGTTGAACTGACGCAACGCCCAACTCGCCGAACCAAAGCTATCGGTAACATTATTGAAGTGCTGGGCGATAACATGGGAACCTCAATGGCGGTAGATATCGCATTGCGTACCCATGAAATCCCTTACGTCTGGCCGGAAGCGGTGCTGAATGAGGTTCATGACCTGAAAGAACAGGTACCGGAGAAAGCCAAAAAAGGGCGGGTTGATCTGCGTGATTTACCGCTGGTCACCATTGATGGCGAAGATGCCCGCGACTTTGACGATGCGGTATGCTGTGAGAAAAAAAGCGGCGGCGGCTGGCGCCTGTGGGTTGCTATTGCCGATGTTAGCTATTATGTTCGGCCGGGAACGTCGTTGGATGCTGAAGCACGCAGTCGTGGTAACTCAGTTTATTTCCCGTCGCAGGTTATTCCTATGCTGCCGGAAGTGTTATCTAACGGTCTTTGTTCGCTAAATCCTCAGGTCGATCGCCTGTGTATGGTTTGCGAAATGGTGATATCTAAAACCGGTAAGCTGACTTCATTTGAATTCTATGAAGCTGTGATGAACTCCCATGCTCGCCTGACCTACACCAAGGTCGCGCATATTCTGGACGGTGATGCCGAGCTGCGTCAGCACTACCAGCCACTGGTACCCATGCTGGAAGAACTACATACGTTGTATAAAGTGCTGGATAAATCCCGCGAGCAGCGCGGTGGTATTTCGTTTGAAACCGAAGAGCCGAAGTTTATCTTCAATGCCGAGCGCCGTATTGAACGAATTGAACCGCTAGTACGTAATGATGCACATAAGATCATTGAAGAGTGTATGATTCTGGCGAATATCTCTGCCGCTCGTTTTGTTGAGCGGGCAGAAGAGCCTGCGGTGTTCCGCGTTCACGATCGTCCTAAGGGTGATAATCTGGCTTCGCTGCGTAGCGTATTGTCTGAACTGGGATTAACGCTGGGTGGTGGTTTAGAGCCTGCGCCAAAAGATTACGCGAAACTGATGGATGCGGTTGCCGATCGTCCCGATCGTGAAATGCTACAAACCATGCTGCTGCGCTCAATGAAGCAAGCGGTTTATGACCCAGAAAATCGAGGTCACTTTGGTTTAGCGTTGGATGCCTACGCGCACTTTACCTCACCGATTCGCCGTTATCCGGATCTCTCTTTACATCGGGCGATCAAGTTCGTACTGTCCGGTAAGAAAGGCGGTTCCACTTCCAGCGGCGGTTGGCACTACTCTACGGAAGAGATGCTGCAATTGGGTGAGCACTGCTCTATGACCGAGCGCCGCGCTGATGAAGCAACGCGTGACGTAGCGGACTGGCTGAAGTGTGACTTCATGCAAGATCACGTAGGTGAAGTATTCAAAGGTACTATATCCAGCGTGACGGGTTTTGGCTTCTTTGTTCGTCTGGATGATTTGTATATTGATGGTTTAGTCCATGTTTCAACGCTGGAAAATGATTACTACCGGTTTGATAATGTCGGTCAGCGCTTGATTGGTGAGTCTTCTGGTCAAGCTTTCCGGCTCGGTGATAAAGTTGAGATAAAAGTTGAGGCTGTTCATCTGGATGAACGTAAAATAGATTTTGCACTGGTTTCCAGTGAGCGTCGTCCGCGCGGTGAAGGTAAAACTGAAAAAGAAAGGGGCAAAAAAGGTGCCCGTTCTAAAGCAGATAACTTTGTTGCTGACAGTAATGTGCGTGTAAAAGCGCCAAGAAGAAGCAAAACCAAGCAGGATGAAGCGGGAAGTAAAGCTAAAGCGCCTGCTAAATCTAAAACCAAAGAGAAGGCTAAACCTTCAGCTAAAACTAAAAAGATAACAGCAGCATTAAAGAGTAAACGGGCTAAAAAAGCCGCTGACCTTTAATCTGTCCGGTCATTATCGCAGGGCGGCCACGGTGTCGCCCTGCTTTTATATTGTATTGAAGAAGAACTGAGACATGAGTGAAATTATTTACGGGATCCACGCGGTTCAATCACTATTAGAGAGCGATCCTCAACGTTTTATTGAAGTGTTTATTCTTAAAGGTCGTGAAGACCGCCGTTTGCTACCGTTGATTCAACAAATTGAACAAAACGGTATTTCGGTACAGGTCGCTAATCGCCAATGGCTGGATAATAAGGCCGAGGGTGCGGTGCATCAGGGGATTGTTGCTCGAGTTAAAGAAGGGCGTCAGTATCAGGAAAACGATCTGCCTAGTTTGATTGAGGGGCTGGAAAAACCATTCCTGTTAGTGTTGGATGGCGTAACCGATCCTCATAATTTGGGTGCCTGTTTACGCAGTGCTGATGCGGCCGGCGTTCATGCGGTGATTGTACCTCGCGATCGATCGGCTCAGTTGAACGCAACGGCGAAGAAAGTCGCCAGCGGCGCGGCAGAAACTGTCCCCTTGATTCGTGTGACTAACTTAGCTCGCACCCTACGCTATCTGCAAGAACAGAATATTTGGGTGGTAGGTACTGCGGGAGAAGCTGATCATACACTGTATCAGACTAAGTTTAGCGGTCCGGTTGCGCTAGTGATGGGCGCGGAAGGTGAGGGGATGCGTCGTCTCACTCGTGAACATTGCGATGAGTTGATTAGTATTCCAATGGCGGGGAGTGTGTCATCACTAAACGTATCGGTAGCGACCGGCATTTGCCTGTTTGAGATGGTGCGCCAGCGCGGAGAGTAATGCTTAATTTCGCGACATTACCTTTATTAAGACCCGCATTTGTGCGGGTCTTATCATCTCTAAATCTATTCGGCCCTTAAGTCATTTAACAGTACGCCAATTGCCAGCGCTTCCTGTTCATGACCCTCTTCCCGCCAGACCTCTTTTAACGCCTCTTCTTCCCACTCCATCATGGACTGAAGGTTTAATAGTCGTTCAGCGTAGGCTTTAGCGGCTGGAGAAACCGGTAAATCATAGCTTTGAATTCTGAAAGCGACGGGAGCGAAAAAAGCATCCACGGCAGTAAACTTTTTACCTGCCAGAAAAGGGCCACCAAATTGATTTAGCCCTTGTTCCCACAGTTCACTTAGTCGTGTCAGTTCGGTGAGTAATTGCTCGGGTAGCTGATGGGGACGGATTCGTACCCCAACGCTCATGGGGCATCTGTTACGTAATACGCTGAATCCAGAGTGCATTTCTGCGCTGGCGCAGCGGGCCCAAGCTCGCGCTTCTCGGGAGTCCGGCCAGACGGCAGGATAAGACTCCGCCAGATACTCAGTAATGGCCAGAGAGTCCCAGACAATGATTTGATCGTCGGCCAGACAAGGAACTTTTCCTGATGGAGAGAAGCTGCGAAACTTCTCCCAGTTGGAGCCGGTATTGAATGGAACGATATGTTCCTCGAAAGGAATACCTAACTGACTGAGTAAAATCCAAGGGCGAAGTGACCATGAAGAGTAATTTTTATTGGCAATATACAACTGATACATGATGAGCCTCTCCTGATTATTAATGGATAATGAAATACTTCAGTATTTCATTGTAGGTTAAAATTTTTTCAGGTAGTTAAACGCGAACGCCAATCAGGGTTAGAATCAGCGGTGTGGTTATGGCTGATAGAATCGTTGATATCACCATGCTGGATGCTGCCGGACCAACAATCACGTTAAATTGACGCGCCATCAGATAGACATTGACGCCGACCGCCATTGATCCCAGTAAAACTACGACCTGAGTCTCCATCGGGGGGAGATTGAGCGCGATAGCTAACAGCCAAACAATCAAAGGCTGAACGATAAGCTTTAGGGTACAAATCACGGAGCTTATTTGCCAGCCATCACGAATACGATATTCCGCTAGCCCCATACCCAGGGCTACCAATGACATCGGGGCCGCAATTTGCCCAAGCATACTTACCGGTTGGTCGACAACGGCAGGTAAATCATAACCCGTTAAACTAAACAGTGTTCCGGAGATAATGCCGATAATCAGTGGGTTTTTCAGCACGTTGGCAGCGGTTTTGGCAAAACCATTGATAGAGAGAGAGCCGTTGCGTGACCATTCAACCGACACGGTAACCAGCGTCCAAAGGATTAAACCATTGAACACTAATACCAGCGCAACAGAAGGTAGAGAAGCTTGCCCAAGGGCGACGGTTGCCACCGGAATACCCAGCATAACGTTGTTAGAGAATATCCCTCCCAGCGCCAATACGGAGCCTGATGTTCCATCCAGCTTAAGCATCTTTGCTGCCAGTATTCGGCCAATAACAAAAACAATCAGGCAGCTACCAAAAAAGGCAATCAGTAAGCGTGCATCCACCGGCGGCTGTTTGGAGAAATTGCACATCATGCGAAACAGCATGGCTGGCAGCGCTACAGAGAAGACGAATTTGGTTAAACCTTCCGCTACGTTTTGGCTCCATTTTGCCCAGCGAATTAAGGTATACCCCAATATAGCCAGAATAAACAACGGTGCAGAAAGTACGATTTGATGCCATAAAGGAAGAAGGAAGCTATACATGGGAGCCCTGCTTGATTTTGAAAAGTTTTATTAATTAATATATTAGTTAGACGCTGTTTTTTTATCCAAATTAGTTCTTCAAAGCATTATAGATGGAGACTCTTGAAATACCTAAAGCATCCGCTGCCGCCGTAGCTGCGCCACGCAGTTGCAGCATTCCCTGATCGGATAAGTGACGGATGAGCTTTTGTCGCTGTTGAGAGGAGAGGGCGCGGGGCTGGGTGTTCAGTGTGGCGGCGTATTGGTTGATCTCTGTTCTGATATCATCCAGTTTCCATGACTTTAGCGGCTCATTTAGCGAAGCTTCATGGTTATTTATCGCAGTAAGCTGGCTAAGTACTTGTTGCATGGTATTAAATAGGGAAATGTCTAAATTTAGGCACAGGGCCGCCACATACTCTCCTTGGCTATTTCTCAGCCCTATTGAGGTGCTTTTAGCGGGCCTGCCGTCGGGGAATTGGCTTTCGTAGTTTTGTATCACATCAGGAAATTGATCGTCCTGAATTCTTGCCAAACCCATCTCCGTTGCCGGATCGCCAATTTTCCGCCCGGAAAGGGGGTTTTCCATCGCGATAATGGCATGTTGGGCGTGTGTCAGATCGTGCAATACCACTTCGCAACTGGGCGTAAACATTTTGCCCAGTGCCGTCGCTATTTTTTTTGCTTCACGTAGCAATAGTTGATTTTCGTTTTCAGCAGGTGAAGATGAGGGGGTATTTGATGGCATCAGTCAGTTATCCGGTTTTACTTTCTGTTGACTCTTATACAGTATGATAAGAAGTTTATCGCATATTTGGCGGGAGAACGAGTATGCTTTCTGGCATCTTGCAGGCTACAACAGGGAGATATTATGTCATCAGTTATCTTTAACCAGCTTATTACTTTATTAGATGGCGGGCAGGCTCGCTACCGGATCGTTGAGCATGTCAGTGCCGGGCGTTCCGAAGAGGCGGCTAAAGCCAGAGGAACGCAAATTGAGCAGGGAGCTAAAGCGCTGGTTTGCCATGTAAAAGGCAACGGTATGAAACAGCATGTTCTGGCGGTACTTCCTGCTCATCGTAAGGCCAATTTGTTGATGCTGGCTCAGAAACTGGGTGGAACACGGGCATCACTGGCCAGCCCACAAGAGGTAATGACACTGACACAGTGTGTATTCGGTGCAATTCCCCCTTTTAGCTTTCATCCTGATCTTAAGCTGGTGGTTGATCCTTTGCTATTTCAGCAATTGGACGAGATGGTTTTTAATGCCGGATCGTTAGAAAAATCGCTGTTGCTTAATGTGGAGGACTACCTACGTATTGTAAAACCAGAGCAAGTTGAATTTTCAGAATCAGCCTGATATTGGGCCATCAATCATGTGGTGATAACCCATAAATAATATGATAAAAGACGGTGAATAGATTTAGTGATGACAGGGAGTTGGTGCGAGTGAAAACGTTCTTTTTAGCAGCATGCCTTACCGGGTTATTGTGTCAGCCAGTGCAGGCCTCTTTTGATGGCGATGGATGTGATTTTTGGTTAGCTCCGTGCACGCTTCCCCTAGGCAGCTATCCCTTTTTGTGGATAGATAATGATACCCGTGCAAACTTGCTGCTGCTGGAATCAGACAAGCATCAATTTGCTTCCGTGTATGCACCCTTGGCGGCAGAACCGGGCCGCAGCCGTGAATTACCTTTTAGTATCCCTCGGATAGCACCACTGTCAGGCACTAATGAATATGGTTTTGTTATCACCGAGGTTGATATACCGGCGATTAAAAAGTTAGCCGATCAGTTAGGCGTTGATATTAGCGCTCTTGATTTGTCGGATAAGATGCTGTTAGGAGGCCGTGGCCGAATGGTTTCTAACACGCCAGCAGCTTTAGCTCAGTTTTTTCAGCTACTTATTGATGATAAAGCGCTTACGCCGGAACAACGTAAAGATTTAGCCCACCAACGCGTGAATCTCTTGGTTAATCCTGAATTGGCTGATGTTTCAACCGCTGTTTTTCCTGAAAAATCACATGCCGCCGATCTACATAATTACTTATTGAGCGCCGCTTATTTTTACAATGGGAACTTTAGCGAGGCCACCACGGGTTTTCAGAATCTACTAAAGGCGAACCAACCGTGGGTCGCGGAAACCGCGACTTACATGCTGTTTCGCGTGGCGTTAAATCAGTCGATTGAACATGCCTTAGATGAATATGAGATGTTTGACGTAACCAAGAGCGATAAAAACCTGACCTCATTGGCTGCTCAGAAGGCGAAGGAATACCTTGCTGCTTATCCTACAGGGCGTTATGCCGCATCAACTCAAGACCTGTATCGCCGCATTCACTGGTTTGCTTCTGATTGGAATGAATTGGCTAAAAGCTCCGAACAGGCCTTGGGGCGGGCTGCTAATTTGGAAATGCTACAGACGTTGATTAATGAAGTTGATACCAAATTATTGAGTAGTGACGCATGGCAATCCTCAGAGAACCAATTTGTTTCTGCGCCAGATACGCCGATGTTAACCCTGACTCAAACCCTGCGCCGTTTACGGGAAGGCTATCAGTCTCGTCCTAATGCCATTCTGGTAACTGAAGCAGAAATTAATGGCTATAAACCGATGTTTGAAAAGGCCGGCATGGCCTCAGCATGGAACTATTTGCATAGCGTCTGGCTGTTTTATCTACCAAAAGATTATGCCAAAGTAGAGTCTTCTATTCCTGCCGCAACAACACAGGCGCTGACGGATACCGTGGATTTCAGCCTTCAGGTTCTTTTAGGTCAGGCGTTGCAGGCTGAGAAAAAATGGCCTCAGGCGGAAGCGCACTGGCGTCACTTATTGACGTTGAAAACCACTGCGATTCAACAGCAATTTCTGCAGTTGATGCTGACTAATTCACTGGCCTATCAGGGGAAACCTGAGCTGGTATTTGCCGCGAACAGTCCCGTTACCTCACTTCGTTTCCGCTCTTTAGTGCTAAAAGACGTGGCGGATGCTTCGCTATTGCGTCAACAAGTGACTTCTGGTGTAAATAATGAAGAGCGCGTTATTGCTCTACATACTTTACTCACACGTGATTTGATTACCGGAAATTATTCGGATTACCTGAAAGACCGTGCATTAGGAAAAGATTCCGTATCACTGAAGTTTGATAAATCGACGCTGGGTGATGTGAATATCACGGTATTTGACTGGGACGGCAGCAATACCGAGAAAGGATATCATTGTGCTTCACTGGACAAGACGGCTGAAATACTGGCTCAGCAACCTAAAGATGGCCATGCGCTGAACTGTATGGGGGAATTTTTTCGCCTGACGGAAACGCGGGTCAATACCGAGAGGGAATATGGTTTACAGTGGCAGCTAAACGATGCACCAGCCATGTTTAAAGGTAAAGAGCAGAGCCGTTTGACTCATTATCAACAAGTTATCGCTAATGCGAATGCAGAGCCGGAAGATAAAAGCTACGCCCTTTACCGAGCGATAATGTGTTATTCCCCTTCTGGCTACAACCGCTGTGATGGGCAGGAAATTGACAACAGTGTGCGTAAGTCCTGGTTCCAGCAATTGAAGCGTGATTACAAAGGATCGGTGTGGGCAGAGAAACTGCGTTACTACTGGTAACTAAACGCGTTCTGCTGGTACTGAGCCTGCTATTGAGTCCGATTGTTTGTGTGGCTCAAACCGGTGTTGATGCCAGTCAGTACCAGATGTTTTGGCTGTGGGCTGGGGTTCGTCCTCAGCCTGTGTTGCACCAGATGTCCGAGCTTTATCTCTATCAGGGCGAAATTGTTCGTCAGCAGGGGAAGGCCCGGCTGTGGAGCAAAGGGATCCCGGTTAGCAGGCTGAAAGTCCCTAAGCTTTGGTTATCAATACGTGTCACGACGCTAGATATTCCAGAGCCGATGCTGGACGCCATGTTAACGCTAAGGGAAAAGTGGGTTGCCGCAGGCAATCAGCACGTTGGCATTCAAATTGATTTTGATGCTGCTAGCTATCAGATTGATAAATATTCGGAATTCTTAAGTCGATTACGGAACAAATTGCCAAAAGATTGTCCCTTAAGCGTTACCGGCCTGTTGGATTGGGCTAAAACGGGTAATGTTAATCAGCTTAATCAACTGCCGGTGGATGAGCTGGTGGTGCAGACCTATCAGGGGCGTAAGACCGTCACCCATTATGATGCCTATTTGCCTGCTCTGCTTGATTTAACTATTCCTTTTCGCGTTGGTTTAGTTCAGTACGGTGAGTGGGATAAGCAGTGGCAGCAGCGGTTATCACAATCGCCTTACTATGACGGCGAGGTGGTTTTTCTGTTAAATCCGGGGTGATTTACCTGATGTCGTTGAAATGCCCGCTTAAAAAGCCGGGCATTTTTTTAACAGAAATTTATTTCTCCGTGCGGCTTAGAAACGCCAGTTCACTGAGGCATTCCCCGAAATAGAGCTATAGCCAGAGCGGAACAGATCGCTGGATGCACCGATACTAACTGTCACATTTTTATTAATCTGATAACCTAGGTCGCCCTGTACGCCAAGAGAATCACGGCCTGTGATACGATTTTTACTGCTAAACGAAACGTTATCGTATCCGCTGAAATTAGCATTTTGTACTAAATCAGTATCCAGATATTCATGATTCCAGATGAGACGCAAGCCAGCTTTAACGCCCTGACCCGTTGCCTTCGATAGATCGAGGGTGCTACCGACACCGATACTGGAACGTAGTGAATTAAAGGTTTGGGAATCAAGTTCCAGACAAGCGCTGCCACAGCCGTTTTCACTAATACTCGGGCGAGATAGAACGGTA
Organism: Limnobaculum parvum; assembly: GCF_003096015.2. NCBI lineage: Bacteria > Pseudomonadati > Pseudomonadota > Gammaproteobacteria > Enterobacterales > Budviciaceae > Limnobaculum > Limnobaculum parvum. The sequence continues at coordinate 502,636 of NZ_CP029185.2, forward strand.
TAGTTTAGTGCAGCTACCGGCCCGGCACTGAGTTCTGATGTTAGTGCCCAGTTATAGCCTCCGCCGGCCATGAGCGATCCACTTAGGCCAGTCCAGTCGGATTGATTATTGGTATGGTAATTGCCTATTCTTACGCTGTGATCCATGGATCCATCTTCAATACCAATACGGCCGTTACCAAACAGATAGATACCGGACATGGGATCTTGTGCATAACGAGTATGCAGGCCTAAATTGAACGCGGTGGTTTTTCCAGTTCCGTTTTCAGGCGATTTAACCTTTACCGTTTGACCGCTAACTGCACCGTGGAAGCCGAATGTCCAATCAGGCTCCGTTTCGCTTGGTTTCTCGGCACCAAAGATAATACCGTAGCTGGAGGCGTTATATCCTACGCTGTTATCCTGACGGTTTTGCCAGAAGCCTCCGCCAAACGGAATGGCAAACGCTCGTGGCCCGGGTTCAGACCGGTCAGAGGCTGAGGTATTTCGAGTGCTGATAATATCCGTAATCTGCTGTTCACGGTTTAGCGAACTGGCAAACATCGCGCTGTAATTAGCTGGGGAAAGTTGGCTTAGCGTATTGGCGATGGCATCACTATTAGCAAAGTCCAGCGAGCTAAATAACGGTTGCAGATCTGCCTGAGCATTCGCCACGATTTGGTCTAACGCGCGGCCTGCCCGGCGAGCATTATCATCCAAAGCATATTGGCTGTAGGCATTGTTATCTCGCAGCATGGTTAATTGATACAAACCGTTGCCCTGAGGCGTAATTTGTAACCTTAGGGTCGATGATTCAAATTGGCTGTTGGCCTCACTAAATTCACCCGTGGTAGAACCGAAGACCAACATATCATGAGTATCTTGTGTCCAACCGCTCGGATACCAACCAACTTGAGGTGCAAAGGTTAACTGACCATTTAAGTCGGCAGTACCACTGACGGTGAAGATATCGCTGGAACCATCGCTGGAAATTTCAAGCAATAGTTGCCCATTCTGACCCTGTTGGTAATTACCCTGAATATCAATTCGGCCCATTGAGTTGCCGGGGGCGATAATACCGTGGTTGCTGAACAATCCGTTGTTGTTGAGTGTATATTGGCTGTTTCCTCCCAGTTTGGCACCTGAGGCAACATTCACGCTATAAACTTGATGTGTACCGTTGAGGGAGGTCTGACCACCCGACAGATTCAGTGCCAGATTGTTAATACCATCAATATTACCGTCATAACGTAAATTGAAGCTGGCATCAGCCTCATTGCTAGCCCGGCCACGATTGTCAGCCAATTTGCCAAAAGTAAGCTGGGTCAGACGTTGCTGACCATTATCATCTTTTTGATCGTAATCAGAATAGATGTCGCCTTCCAAACGAGCACCGTTCATTATATTAATATTGTTAACCAACGCATTTGGCGAAATATAAATGGCGGCATCTTTCCCTGACAGGCGACCGCTGATATCGGCATTATTAACCAATGCACCTTCTAGTTCTGGCAATAAATCGGCTTCTTTATCATCGATGCTGTGGATAAAGGAACCCCGATATTCCGTTGAGTTACCTAACAGGTTATTACCAAAATCAAAGAGGGCGGCGATCCCCTTTTCACCATTAGCCTGAATATCACCCTGATGAATAAGGTTGTGGTCTTTACCATAGGTGAACATCACGCCACGGCCGTTGAGTCCATCAGCGTAGACACGAGTATTAGGTTCAATTATCAGGGTGTTATTTTCTCCATCTACTCGTATACCAGCGGCACCTGCTCCAGAGGTCAGAATGTCAGCAGCCTGATGCAATTGATTGTGACTGCCATAAATATGTAACCCTAATCCGAGAGTAGAGGTATTGTACTGGTTGGCAATATAGGCCTGAGAAGCAGTATCCCATAGTGAATAACCATGCTGATTGATGATTGTCTGGTTATCACCATAAACCGAAAAGCCAAAGAAGTTACGGCGTTCAATTTGATAGCCCATGTCCTGTAACACCGCCATTTCCGCTTCCATGAACGTAGTATAATTTCGGTAGTTCTGATGGCTCATAAGGCTATTTTTTAGCTCTATGTGGCTCAGGTAATCAGTATCAAGCTTGCCATCTTCCCCCATAATTTTTATTGGCACTCCCGGCATGGCCCCTGCTAGGACTTCATTAACATATTGTCCTGCAAAATAGCCTTTGTCCTGACGTACATCGAATGCGTTGTCAGAGTAGGCATTATCACAGCTTGAGCATAGAACGGCCTGACCGGGTAGCAGAGGACGGCCATTATCATCACGCAGATGCTCAGCCCAACTGCCATAAGTTGTTGAGGCATAGGGTTTGCTGTCCGATGGTGTGGGAGTATTTGCGGTATCAGGCGTAGGAAGGGATGGGGTATCGCTGGTATTGGATGCCGGTGTGTCTGGCACGTTATCTGCTATGGTTTCTTCTTCATCCGTTTCATCACTCTGTTCATCCTCTTGGTCATTTTGATCAATCAGCGAGTTTTGCCCTGCGATATTGCTATTGATACCTAACCCATGGGCCATTTCATGAAGTGCGATACTAAACGTATCTGCCTGAGTCGTAGAACGAGGTAACAACGAAGGAACATAAGCCAGAGTGTCGTAATCCATTTTCCCTAGAGTGAGTTGAGCGTGGGAGCCTAATGGTAATGAGCCGGGATCCTGACCCAGTAATGCAGCCTGTAATTCGGTAAGACTAAACTGGCCTTGATGTACAAATTCACTGCTGCCGACGGCATTCTCATCATCAAACGTAGTGATGTGGATCAGCGCCGGAAGTTGCCCGGTACGAGGGGTGATGACTTCAGCCCAATAATCGATACTGTTAAGGACTTTTGTTTTTTGCAGATTATCGAGCGTCCAAGTCGATGCAGTGATAGGGTCAACATCCGGGTGTGTTTCCGGTGCTTCACCCTGATTAAAAAAGGTAACTTGAAATACAGAGGTACCCTGTGGGCCGGAAACTCGGTAGCTATCGGCAGCCAGAGCCAATGGCCCAAGCAATAATACTGGCAAAGATAAGGGGATTATTAATTTTTTCATATTACATTCCTTTGTGCTAAGTAATAGACAGAATGGATGATTTCTAAGTGAAATTATTAATGTTGTAATCAACATAAAAAAGTTTAAAGATTAAAAAAAACTTTATAATATTAATTATTGCTTATGGAATGGTTTCAGATTGTTTTCTAGATAAGGCCAAATTAACGTTTTGTATAATTTTTTATTATTCGTTTATTGAGGCGAAAGTATAAAAGAGTCTGTGTTGAGCTAATATGGATTGGCGATCATCGCCCCGTCAGGATGGTCGCTGGTACCTCCTGTCTACATTTTAGTTCTGACCTTGAAATGGCGGCGGTTGTACAGTCTTGAATCAGTTTAACTTCAAGATATTCAGAAGATTACTAAACCAACGCTGAATCTCCTTGAAGTTCCCCCGCCATAAACGTACAATTCAGCGTCATTTTTTCAGCCGTACACATAAACACGTTCCTTGCTTCCATGGGCCACGGCTGACCCTGACAGGAGGCTGAATAATCCGTAAGGAGCAATTGATGCGTCATTACGAAATCGTCTTTATGGTCCATCCCGACCAAAGCGAACAAGTTCCAGGTATGATCGAACGTTACACCGGTGCGATCAAAACTGCAGGTGGTGAAATTCACCGTTTAGAAGATTGGGGTCGTCGTCAACTGGCTTACCCAATTAACAAACTGCATAAAGCTCACTACGTTCTGCTGAACGTTGAAGCACCGCAGGAAGCGATCGATGAACTGGAAACTAACTTCCGCTTCAACGATGCCGTTATCCGTAGCATGGTAATGCGTACTAAGCATGCCGTAACTGAAGCCTCTCCAATGGTTAAAGCAAAAGATGAACGTCGCGAGCGTCGTGAAGATTTTGCTGAAGAGCTAATGGATGATGACTCAGATGATGCTGAGGATTCTGAAGAGTAATTGCCGGTGCAGACTGCAAATCGGTTGGTGTTGTCGGGTATTGTAACCAAGACCCCCATCCGTAAAGTAAGTCCATCTGGGGTCCCGCATTGTCAGTTTGTGCTAGAGCACAGCTCACAACAGCAGGAAGCCGGATTTAACCGACAAGCATGGTGCAGAATGCCCGTGATTGTCAGTGGACAGCAGTCTCAAGCATTAACTCACAGTATAACGGTCGGCAGTAACCTGAGAGTATCCGGTTTTGTCAGTAGCCATCAAGGCCGCAACGGACTCAATAAATTAGTGTTACATGCCGAGCAGATTGAATTGATAGATTCTGGAGACTAGCCATATGGCACGTTATTTCCGTCGTCGCAAGTTCTGCCGTTTCACCGCGGAAGGCGTTCAAGAGATCGACTATAAAGATATCGCAACGCTGAAAAATTATATCACCGAGAGCGGGAAGATTGTCCCGAGCCGTATCACCGGTACCCGTGCTAAGTACCAGCGTCAGCTGGCACGTGCTATTAAGCGCGCACGTTACCTGTCTTTGTTACCGTATACTGATCGTCATCAGTAATCGGCAACGATCCACGAACTTAAAGAGGATACGGTAATGCAAGTTATTCTGCTTGATAAAGTAGCTAACCTGGGCAGCCTGGGTGATCAAGTTAACGTTAAATCGGGCTATGCTCGTAACTATCTGGTACCGCAAGGTAAAGCGGTTCCGGCAACCAAGAAAAACATTGAGTTTTTCGAAGCTCGTCGTGCTGAGTTAGAAGCCAAATTGGCTGATACTCTGACTGCTGCAGAAGCTCGTGCCGCTAAGATCACTGGTCTGGGCAGCGTGACTATCGCTTCTAAAGCGGGTGACGAAGGTAAACTGTTTGGTTCTATCGGTACTCGCGACATTTCTGATGCAGTAACTGCAGCTGGTGTCGAAGTGGCTAAGAGCGAAGTTCGTCTGCCAGAAGGCGTTTTACGCCATCTGGGTGAGTTCGAAGTAAGCTTCCAAGTTCACAGTGAAGTATTTGCTAAACTGAACGTTATCGTGGTTGCTGAAGACTAATTTTAGTTTTCTTACCATGTTTAAAACGCCGGCTTATGTCGGCGTTTTGCTTTTCTGCGATACTGATATCAGTGCGATGGAGGATATGATGGTCAATATTCATCTGGTGAGGGTATATGAGATTACCCCTCCAACAGCAGACAATTGCTTTCTTATCGATCGTTTATGGCCCCGAGGAGTAACCAAAGAACGTTTGTCTGGCATTATTTGGTTGAAGCAAGTTGCGCCAAGTACCGAGCTACGTCAGCGTTTTCATGCGAACCCAACGAAATGGGATGATTTTTGTCATGATTATCGTGCAGAGCTTAGTGCCGGGGAGTATTGGTTACCATTGCTACAGTTATTACAGCACAATCAGTCGGTGACTTTACTTTTTAGCAATAAGGATATTGAGCATAACCACGGTGTGGTGTTGCGTGATTTTTTACTGCAAAAGATTAATGCTCCCGCCGAAAACGCCCATCACTCTGGCGAGTAAACAACGCCGATTTATTGGCTGAGAGCTCGACTTCCAGTGCCATAACTTGTTTATCCTGAGTTAACTGTACTTTGATTTTTTGTCCAACCTTTAAGGCATTAACCGGTTTTCCCGGGCCTTCAACCTTTGCCAGTAAAAATGCATCACTAACAATAAAGTGATTCTCTCGGAACAGCTGTGTCAGCGTATGACCTTTTTGGATAGTAAACGCTTTCCATTCATGGTGAGTGGGTTGCTCTGACGATGGTATCACTGGAGGTTGAAGCGGAGAGGCGGAGGGCGGTGTTTCGGTAGTTTGCTGGTGGGAAGCCAATGGTGGCGGTTGAGTTGGCGTGGGTGTATTTAAGGCCCGAGATGGCTCAGGCGGTGGCCCATTTGGCTGCGTAGTGCTCGCCTCCGGCGCAGAAAGCTCAATGGGAGTATTGCTGCTACTGGTGGTTTCCCCTTTATCACTGGGCCACAAGAAAGCACCAAGAATGATTAAAGTAGCGAGTACCACGCCACGGCGATGAGCATAAGGAAGTGGTTCCATCCAACTGAAACGGTCAGGCAAGTGCCATAATTTAGATAATAGGATCTTCAGCGGATTGTTACCGCCTTCTGATCGCCGTTTGACATTATTTACCTGCATCACAACACCTCATGTGGAACTCCGTCAGACATGAACTGGCTGTCTGGTAGTCGTGTGATTTTAACCATAATAGATCGAATAAAATAGATTAAGTAAATAATATAAACAGATAGGCCTATCTGTTGTGGGATAATTCGCCGTTATTTATTCATCATGACGGATTTTCTGGATTTTTTCCAATAGTGGATTGTACTGTTTGTAAAAACGGTTGGTGACGTTGGATGGCGTAGCACACCATGTTCAGTATCCTTTTATGCCCAACCTTTGCTGGAAAATATCGTAAGAAGCGGTGCAACATGAAGAACGACAGGCATAATTCAAGCAATGCTTTTGTCGTTGTCGTTTATTCTGCTGGATTTCCTGTGTTATGCTTCGCCCCTATTTATCTTTCCAGATCTATTTTCTAAGGCTATTTTCTGAGGAAACATAATGACAAAGCCATCTTTTGACAGCGTAGAATCACAGGCCAGCTACGGTATTGGACTGCAAGTTGGGCAACAGCTCCAGGAGTCTGGTTTAGAAGGGCTGGTACCAGAAGCGCTGTTAGCCGGTTTAACCGATGCTTTGCATGGCAACCATCCTTCGGTGCCAGTCGACGTTGTTCATCGCGCATTGCGTGAAATCCATGAGCGTGCCGATGAGGTTCGTCGTGAGAAGCAGGAAAAAATGGCCGAAGAAGGTGTTCGTTACTTAGAAGATAATGCTAAGCGTAGCGAAGTGAACAGCACCGAGTCTGGCCTACAGTTTGAAGTTCTGACTCAGGGTGAGGGTACGATCCCTTCTCGTCAGGATCGCGTTCGGGTTCATTATACCGGTAGCCTGATTGACGGTACGGTATTTGACAGTTCGGTTAAGCGCGGTGAACCTGCAGAGTTCCCGGTAAGCGGTGTGATCCCTGGTTGGATTGAAGCATTAACTCTGATGCCGGTGGGTTCCAAGTGGAAGTTAACGATTCCTCAGCATTTGGCCTACGGCGAGCGTGGTGCTGGGGCTTCTATTCCGCCATTCAGTACGTTGGTGTTTGAAGTGGAATTACTGGATATCCTGTAATCGATTCTGATTTATTCATGCGATGAGAAATGGCCGGGGCAATATGCTCCGGCCATTTTGTTTATGGTAACAAACTGGCAATTATGTAAAAAATCGCTAATCTGAATAGCCAGAATTATCGTCAGGAATGGGTGTTAGTTATGTTGCAGGTATCTGAAACATTAGAAGCGATTTGCCTTTTGTCTCGTCAGGCTGGCGAGGCTATTTTACAGGTTTATCAGGGGGAGCAGCCGCTGGAAGCCCACATTAAGGCGGATAGCTCGCCGGTAACAGCCGCCGATCTGGCTGCCCATCGTGTTATTGTTGATGGCCTAACTTTGCTAACGCCGGATATCCCGGTACTTTCTGAAGAATCCCCTCAGGAATGGGAAGAGCGATGCCACTGGCAGCGTTATTGGCTAGTTGATCCACTGGACGGTACCAAAGAGTTCTTAAACCGGAATGGTGAGTTTACCGTCAATATTGCGTTAATTGAACAGGGTATTCCGGTGATGGGTGTGGTGTATGCCCCGGTACCTGATGTGCTTTATGCGGCAGAGAACGCGTGTGCTTGGAAAGAGATTAAGGGAAGTCGGCAGGTGATTAAGCCTAAGTCGGCTTATCCACCCAAAGTAGTTTGTAGTCGCTCACATCGGGATGAGCAATTGGAGCAATTTCTGACGTCATTAGGTGATTATGAGACAACTGCCGTTGGCTCTTCACTGAAGTTCTGCCTGATAGCGGAAGGACATGCTCAAATCTATCCCCGTTTTGGACCAACCTGTATTTGGGATACGGCGGCAGGTCATGCGGTAGTTTTAGCGGTAGGGCTTCAAGTGAATAATTGGGATAATATTCCGCTTAACTATGCGCCAGCTCATACATTTCTTAATCCCGGGTTTTATGTATCAGCTAACCCCCGAAATAAATTAAGTTAGTAAGAGTTAAATTTTACATAATTTATATTTTGTAGTTTTTAATTCGTATAATTTTGGTTTCTATCTTACAGTTATTGGTACTCATCGGTTTATTGCTATTTGAGCATGTTATGTAAATAACGTTAAAGAGTCTATGAGTATCAAGAATAGTCGTGTTAACTAAGTGTGATAGCTAGCGCCACTAATGTGTTGTTCGGGTGGCCGGGCTATAGTGGCGTTAAGTCTCAATAATGATGGAGGACATGAAATGAAAATCTTCCCTAGCTACAATCCACAACGGATTGCGCTATATGTGAAGGCTCTCTTCCGTGGCAGGCTCTACATCAAGGGTATTGGTGCATTTGAGTTTGATATGGGGAAAATTCTGCTTCCAAAAGTATGTGATAAAATTCACTTCAATGTTATGGCGGAAGTCAATCGGGAAGTTCAGGAGCTACGCGCTGAATTTGCCTGAGATTGAATGAACATTCACATTTTGTGTTAACTTTGATGGCCATCCTGAACGGTGGCCATCTTGTTTTCTGAATAATGAATTTTTATTCAGTTTCTTTTGATTGCTTCTCTTTATTATCTTCCGATTGTGCCGCCAGATTGTCTTGCAAACGCGTCACTAAAAGCTGATCGATTTTGTAGCTATCGATATCAACCACTTCAAATTTATAGCCAAAGAATTTTACCGAGTCGGTACGCTTTGGAATCTTACGCAACATATACATCATGAAACCACCGATAGTTTCATAATTTTCTGACTGCGGAAATTCATCAATTGATAGTGCCCGCATGACATCATCGATAGGCGTTACGCCGTCAACCAGCCATGAGCTTTCGTCACGCGCAACGATCTGTTCTTCCTGCCCTGGGCCAATCAGATCGCCCATTAGTGTGGTCATCACATCTTTTAGGGTGATGATGCCAACCACCAGTGCATATTCGTTAAGGATGACCGCAAAGTCTTCACCGGCAACTTTAAAGCTTTCCAGCGTTTCTGACAGCGTTAAGGTATCCGGGACAATCAGCGGGGTATGAATTTGAACGCCGCCTTTCAGCGTTAGGCTCTGATTACTCAGTACCCGAATCAGTAAGTCTTTGGAATCGACATAACCAATAATCTGATCGATGGAGCCATTACAGACTAAAAATTTTGAGTGAGGGTAGTTGGCAATTTTATCTTTAATTTCCGCCTCTTGTTCATCCAGCTCAAAATAGACTACGTGTTCACGAGCGGTCATGGAAGAAGGAACTGTTCTGGATTCCAGTTCGAACACATTCTCAATCAGTTCATGTTCTTGTTTACGTAATACCCCAGCCAGAGCACCGGCTTCGAATACGGCATATACATCGTCAGAGGTAATATTATCATTGCGGATCATTGGAACTTTAAATAGGCGGCAAATTAGCGTCGCCATGCCATTAAAGAACCAAACCAGTGGGCGAAATAAGGCAATACAGAAGCGCATTGGATTGATAATCCGGATTGCGACTGCCTCCGGTGATGTCATGCCAATGCGTTTTGGCGTTAGGTCAGCAAACAGAATGAATAAGCTAGTAACAATAGAGAATGAAACGATAAATCCAAGTTGTTCTGAAAGTACGGGCTCCATAAAGCGGCTGAGGAAAGCGGCAACATAAGGTGAGAAAATAGAATCACCCACAATACCGCCCAGAATGGCTACGGCATTAATGCCTATTTGCACCACGGTAAAGAAAACGCCAGGGGTTGCCTGTAGTTCCAGTACGCGAGCTGCATTAATATTGCCTTCATCTACCAGCATTTTCAGCCTCATTTTTCTTGAGGCGGCGAGAGAGATCTCGGCAAAAGAGAAGAACGCACTTATCGCGATCAACAAAATAATCAGTAATAGACTGTTTAACATAATTTATCCGCAGTTATATCGGAAATAGACTTTAACGTTGAGTACTCTGAACGAGTAAAAAGGGTAACGAATGACATGGACCGACGGGCTTTAGTCCATCATCATTAGTTAGTATAACAGTTGGTTAACGCTTGTCATATGCCTTTAAATTTCGGGTGGCAGACAAACACCAATACCTCCTAGGTTACAATAACCGTTAGGGTGCTTCGCCAGATACTGTTGGTGTTCATCTTCAGCAAAATAGAAAGGCTTAGCCATAGTGATTTCAGTAGTGATATGTCGAGTGTCCTTGGCGTCGCTCATGGCTTTAGTAAACGTTTTTTCGCTATCCAACGCCTGCTGCAATTGCTCAGGTGTGGTTGCATAGATAGCTGAACGGTATTGGGTACCGATATCATTTCCCTGTCGCATTCCCTGAGCCGGGTCGTGATTTTCCCAAAACAGTTTGAGTAAATCGGTATAGCTGATAATCGATGGATCAAAAACGATGTTTACTGCTTCAGCATGTCCGGTTTGCCCACTGCAAACTTCGCGATAGGTTGGATTAGGCGTGATGCCACCGCTATATCCTGCCGCGGTGCTATATACCCCCGCTTGTTGCCAAAACAAACGCTCTGCTCCCCAAAAGCAACCCATTGCGAAAATTGCTACGGACATACTTTTCGGCATATCGGTCATGGATGAGTTTAAAACCAAATGCTTAGAGGCAACTTTCATTGATATATCTCTACCGGGAAGGGCATTTTCTGGCGAGATTAGCGCCAATATATTCGTCGGTAACATAATTTTTCTCCGAGTGTTTTTATCAAGATGAGTTAAGCCAGTTGTATCTGAATCAATCTTTACCGACAATATACAAGTAATTAACAGGGTATGAGATAAAGCATACCTAGTCTAAACTTTTACTACGTTGTTAATCATTGTAGTAAATCAGATAGATTCTTTTAGGAGTTGTAGTGCCTCAATCACGATACAAAGTATTTTACCTATTGTTGCCCTTTATGCTGGTGGTGTCATCGGCAAAAACGGCGGGACTGAGTCTGGAGGTAAAAGGGTTAAGTGGTGATTTGGAGGCAAATGTCGAGGCGTTACTTTCAACTATTCCCGAAGAAGAAATATCCGACAATCCCCGTTTTACCCGTCAGGTAGAAGAAACTATCCGTAAAGGGCTACGGGCTAAAGGCTACTACGATCCTGAAATTAAATTTGATGTTATTCCGTCTGGCCTAGCACTAAAACCCACACTGACCGCCACCGTAACACCGGGAGAACCGGTACTTATTGAACAAACTAATATAAATATCACTGGTCAGGCGAAAAGCGATGAGTTCTATATCGATCTGTTGAAAAAGGATGTTCCTGCAAAAGGAACGATTCTCGATCATGGTACTTATGACGGCTTTAAGGATTCGCTCTCTGGGCTGGCCATCCGCCGAGGTTTTTTCGATGCTAGCATTGAGCGAAGTCAATTAGGGGTAGCGGCCGAGCTCCATCAGGCTTTCTGGGATATCGATTTTAATAGTGGCGATCGTTATCGCTTTGGTAAAGTCACCTTTATAGGTTCACAGATTCGTGATGACTACCTGCAGAATCTGATCCCGTTCAAAGAGGGGGAATATTATACTTCTGCCCAGCTTTCTGAACTGAATCGTCGCCTGTCATCAACCAACTGGTTTAACAGTGTGGTGGTCTCACCTAATTTTGACGGGATATATGGCGATAAGCTATTACCGCTGGAAGGTGTTCTTTCTCCAAGAACACAAAATATTATTGAGCTCGGTGGCGGTTATTCCACTGATATCGGCCCCCGAGTTAAAGCCAACTGGAAGAAGCCGTGGATTAACGATCGCGGTCATAGTTTGGATACCGGTATCAGCCTGTCGGCGCCAGAGCAAGTTCTTGATTTTAGTTATAAGATTCCATTACAGAAAAGCCCGTTAGAGCAGTATTACCTGTTGCAATCGGGCTATAAACATGAAGATCAAAACGATACTAAATCCAGTTCAGGGATGTTTAACGTCGCCCGATATTGGGACAGCACTGACGGTTGGCAGCGTTCAGTGAACTTGCGTTGGAGTTTAGACAACTTTACTCAGGGTTCCGTCACTAATACCACTATGCTGCTCTATCCCGGCGTTAGTCTTAACCGAACTCGCCAACGAGGCGGCCTAATGCCCATGTGGGGCGATAGCCAACGTTATTCCTTAGACGTGTCGGAAACCATCTGGGGCTCTGATGTGGATTTTGCGGTGGTTCAGGCGCAAAACGTTTGGATCCGTTCTTTGTGGGATAAGCACCGTTTTATTGCCAGAGGTAATTTGGGTTGGATAGAAACGGGTGATTTCAGCAAAGTGCCTCCTTCATTACGCTTTTTTGCCGGTGGCGATCGCAGTATCCGAGGTTATAAGTATAAATCTCTCTCGCCAAAAGACGATGATGGCAAACTGACTGGGGCATCCAAGCTGGCGACCGGATCGTTGGAATATCAGTACAACGTCAGTGGAAACTGGTGGGCCGCTGCCTTTGCTGATGGCGGTGATGCAGTGAATAAACTGGATGATTACACCTTTAAGAAAGGGGCCGGTGTTGGAGTTCGCTGGGCTTCTCCGATAGGGCCGATTAAGTTGGATGTCGCGACCCCTATTGGGGATAGCGATAAGCATGGTATGCAAATTTACATCGGTTTAGGGCCAGAACTATGAGGATGAAGTGGATTAAACGAGTTCTGATTGCTCTGTTACTGTTAATCTTGCTGCTGTGTGGCGCGCTGGCCTGGCTCTTGGGAACCCAGAACGGATTGCATTTTGTACTTAATCAGGCACCCCGGCTGGTATCAGGATTGCAAATTGGCAACGTTGAGGGTGGATGGCGTGATTTGACGTTGTCGAAAGTGAGTTATGTCATGCCCGGTATCGATGTTGGTGTCGGTGAATTTCATTTGTCGGTGAATCTGGATTGTATCTCCGAGAAGAAAATTTGTGTTAATGCCATTACCGCCACAGACGTTGATGTTAAGGTTAATACCAGCCAGATCCCATTGTCTGATGTTCTTGACGATCCAGCAAGCCAACCGGTTACGGATATTCAGACGCCTTATCCCATTGCGCTTAACCTGCTTCGTTTAAATAACGTCAAGGTTACCGTTGATGATATTGCCATTAGCTTGAATGAGTTCCGCAGCGCAGCTAACTGGCAGCAGCGTGAAGTATCTATCCTTCCAACCACGATTCGCCAATTATTGGTGGTGTTACCGACGTCGTCTGAACCGGCACCTGCTCCGACTGGTACACAGCAAACCACCGGAGAGATGCTGAAGCAACTGTTCGCCGAGCCTCTACTGGCATCATTGCCGGAAGTACCTTTGCCGATGGATTTCAATCTGCCAAGTTTGATTGGTGAAGATTTGCGCCTGGCTGGAAGTACACCAATACAGATAGATCGTTTGGCGCTACAGGCCGTTAGCAAAGAGTCCCATATTCAGATTCAGTCATTAAAAGTGAATGCACCAGAGGGCATTGCTGCACTGGTGGGTGACGTCACAATGCATGGTAACTGGCCGGTGAATCTTACGCTCAACGGTACGGTAAATGACCCTTCCCTAAAAGGCGAGAAAGTTAAGTTAGTTGTGAGTGGCGAAGTTACTGACCGGTTAACTGTCTATCTCAATGCGTCTGGCCCGGTTAGTGCCCAGCTAAAAGCAGAAACCGAGTTAGCAACCGCAGGATTACCGCTTGCACTAACGTTGGAAAGTAAGCAGGTACGTTGGCCGCTGATGGGAAAAACCGATTATAAAGTTAATGATACTCGCTTACGCTTGACAGGAAAGGCAACTGATTACGCGCTGTCTTTACGTTCAGCCGTTGAAGGAACCGATATTCCTCCTGCTAATGTGCAGGTTGATGGTAAAGGCAATATTCAACAGTTCAATTTATCGCGTTTGCGTTTGAATGCTTTACAAGGCAAGGCCGAGATGAATGGCGTTGTTGACTGGAGTAACGCCATAAGTTGGCGCTCATTGTTAACCCTTGATGGTATCAATACGGTAAAACAATGGCCCGAATGGCCAGTCAGCCTCAACGGGAAAGTGAGCACTAAAGGCAGCTTGAATGGTGGAAGCTGGCAGGTTGATGTGTCGGAGCTTAATCTGAATGGTCAGGTGAAGCAAAACCGCCTGAGTGCCTCGGGATCGTTAAAAGGGAATGACGCCGGTCAGTGGGTTATTCCTGGTATTAATCTGGTACTGGGTCCTAATACACTCGATGTTAAAGGGGATCTGGCTGACAAATGGGTGTTAGATGCTGATATTGATGCACCTAAGCTGACAGGAATGCTACCGGGATTAAGCGGTGTCGCTAAGGGTACAGTGAAACTCAGAGGAAATGCCAAAGCCCCTCAACTGTTGGCCGATGTAACAGCAAATGGTTTAGGCTGGCAGGATATGCAGATCGCTAAGGTTACTTTGAACAGCGATATCACCTCAGAATCACAGGTAAAAGGAATTCTGACATTAGCCATAAGCGGTTTGAAACAGGGCGACTTAAATGTCAGCCAACTGAATCTTGATGCAGAGGGGAGTGAAACTAAGCATCATCTTAAGCTGAATATTGATGGTAAACCGGTCTCTGGTCAGTTGGCATTATCCGGTAGTTTTGATCGGGCCAGCGAGCATTGGAAAGGCGTGTTGGGTAATACCCGATTCGATACCCCTGTTGGTGAATGGAAAACTTCGCAAGATGTTGCGTTGGATTATCGTAACGCACAGCAAACCATCAGTATTGGTTCTCACTGCTGGCGTAACCCGAATGCTGAACTTTGTGTACCAAAAACCATAGAAGCAGGGCCAACGGGTCAGGCTTCCATTGTGCTTAGCCGTTTTGACTTAGCCATGTTGTCCCCATTACTGGATAGAGACACTAAAGCCAAAGGGGTATTTAGCGGTAATGCTGATATCAGTTGGAAAGCAAACGGTGGATTGCCTCAGGCAAAAGTACAGTTGAAAGGGGATGGGGTAGCCGTAACCCAAATTGTTAATGGCCGTCCATTGCCTATGGTGTTGGATGATATGAAGCTGGATGCTAACCTGACGGGGAATCGTGCTCAGCTTAACTGGCTGATGAAAATAGCGAATAACGGCAGCTTTAACGGCAATATTCAGGTGAATGACCCGCAAAACAGCCGCAGCTTGTCCGGTAATGTGAAAATTGATGCACTTTCTCTCGCATTGTTAAAGCCGGTACTGCTGAGTAGTGAAAAAGCGGATGGCCTGTTGAATGCTAATTTAAGTTTATCCGGCAATGCGCAAAACCCCAAAATTTCTGGCCCTCTGGTACTTGATCAACTGAAGTTGAATACCCAGATGATCCCTCTGACGGTTAAAGATGGTCGTATTGCTCTGAACTTCAATGGTACCAGCTCTGAACTAACCGGCCTTATCCAGACAGAGAAAGGTTCATTGAGTCTTGGGGGAAATGCAGACTGGCGTCAAATTGATGCATGGCGAGCATCAATCACGGCAAAAGGCGACCGGATTCGCATTTCTATGCCACCAACCGTGTTGCTTGATGTGTCTCCTGATATTGTTTTTGAGGCAACACCTCAATTGCTGACATTAAACGGTTCTGTCGGTGTGCCGTGGGCTAGGATCTCAGTAGAAGAGATACCTGAAAGTGCTACGGGTGTCTCTTCTGATGAAGTGATGCTGGACAAACAGCTAAAACCGATTGAAGCCAGAACCACATCAATACCAATTAATAGCAATTTAGTTATTCATATCGGTAATAACGTTGCAATTAATGCATTTGGTTTGAAAGCACGTTTACAGGGTGATTTAAAAGTTGCTCAGGATAAAAAAGGGCTAGGCTTAAACGGTCAGGTTAATATTCCAGACGGTTCTTTTCGCGCTTATGGGCAGGATTTGGTGATTCGTAAAGGTCAAATTCTGTTTGCCGGAGCAGCCGATCAGCCAATGTTGAATCTGGAAGCTATTCGTAATCCTGATGCGACAGAGAATGATGTTACCGCGGGGGTTCGCGTTACCGGGCTTGCCAGTGAACCGAAAGTAGAGATTTTCTCCGATCCGGCAATGTCACAGGAACAGGCGCTATCTTATCTGCTCAG
Source organism: Limnobaculum parvum (assembly GCF_003096015.2). NCBI lineage: Bacteria > Pseudomonadati > Pseudomonadota > Gammaproteobacteria > Enterobacterales > Budviciaceae > Limnobaculum > Limnobaculum parvum. The sequence continues at coordinate 518,709 of NZ_CP029185.2, forward strand.
GGGGCAGGGGCTGGACAGTGGTGGTGGTGACAGTGATATGATGACTTCGATGCTGATTGGAATAGGCGTTGCCAAGAGCGGTAAACTGGTTGGACAGATCGGTGAAGCTTTTGGCGTTAAAAATTTATCACTGGATACGCAAGGCGTTGGCGACAGCTCTTCTGTTGTTGTGAGTGGCTATATTATGCCAGGCTTACAGGTAAAATATGGTGTAGGGATTTTTGACTCGCTGGCAACATTAACTTTACGCTATCGGCTGATACCAAAATTGTATCTTGAAGCGGTGTCTGGCATCGATCAGGCGTTGGATTTGCTTTATCAGTTTGAGTTTTGATTATGCGAATTATTGTTTATGGTAGTTTACGACGGGGTCAGGGTAATAGTCACTGGATGACAAACGCCCAGTGGCTTGGTGAATATCGCATTGCTGGCTACGAGCTGTATGATTTAGGGCATTACCCTGCTGTAATTAAAGGTGAAGGAGAGATCGATTGCGAGGTTTATCGCATCGATTCATCTATTCTGGCTGAGCTTGATGAGTTGAAAAACGATACGCGGGACTATAAGAGAGAGTTGGTTAAAACGCCTTATGGCAGTGCCTGGATGTATTTATATCTGCATTCAGTTGACGGGTTAAAGCGTATTGATAGCGGTGATTGGGTTCATCGTAAAGATGATGAATAATTCATGCTAGGTGTTATTTGTCACCAAGAAATGACTACAAAAAAGAGCGCTAATTAGCGCTCTTTTTACGTTGATTAAAAGCTGTATTACTTCTTAGCGCGTTCGAAAGAGGCCATGATTTCAGCTTTAGCGGCGGCAGCGTTATCCCAACCGTCAACTTTCACCCATTTGCCTTTTTCTAAATCTTTATAATGTTCGAAGAAGTGAGTGATTTGTGCACGTAGCAGCTCAGGCAAGTCGTTAACATCTTTGATGTGATCGTATTCTTTGCTCAGCTTAGTGTGAGGTACGGCAACTAACTTAGCGTCTTCGCCTGATTCATCAGTCATCTTCAGTACGCCAACTGGACGGCAGCGAATAACAGAACCTGGCAGCAGTGGATAAGGCGTTGGGACTAAAACGTCAACCGGATCCCCATCCAGAGATAATGTGTGGTTAATGTAACCATAGTTGCATGGATAGAACATGGCGGTTGACATAAAACGGTCAACAAAAATAGCGCCGGTCTCTTTGTCTACTTCGTATTTGATCGGATCGGCATTGGCAGGAATTTCAATTACAACATAGATATCTTCCGGAAGGTCTTTCCCTGCCGGGACTAAATTAAGGCTCATCTCTATTTCCTTTTACTCAAATAAAGTTGGGTTACAGTTGGCGCCTATTATAGCCGACTCTGGAACGGAATCTTCAATTTTTGACGAGATTGCTTTTAATTAATCATCAATCAGAAAGATTAGTTGAAGCATCGACGGGGGAACGTTTACAAGAATGCAAAAACAGCCAGAAGATATTGACTCTCTGGTCATGAGAAATGAAGTAACGCTATTAGGAAATCGAGTGGGTGTAGATGATTAAACCTGCAAGCGCAACGCCACCGATGCCGGATAATGCACAGATAGAAATCAACGCAATAATACTTTTGTGTATGAAGTTATTCATTGCCTAGTCTCAGAAAATTGTAAACCGCACTGATTATAAATGTTTTATAAATGTAAACAATGATAACGCGTTAATTTTATACACATCGTTAAATAATGATGATTTTGGTAATGTAAATAGATATGAATAATACATTGAATTTATTAAATTCCTTATGCAGTGAAAATGAAAACGGGCAGAAATATCTGCCCGTTATAACTTGCTTTTACTTATAGATGAAAAATATTACTCATCTGGATAGTTATGCATGAAGCGCTCAGCATCTTTAACCATGGATTCTGTGCCGATAAACAGTGGCATACGCTGGTGAAGCTCTTGCGGCACAATGTCCAGAATACGTTTGAATCCATCGCTGGCGCGGCCGCCAGCCTGTTCAGCCAGAAAGGCCATTGGGTTGCATTCGTACAGTAAACGAAGCTTACCTTTCGGGTGTGAAGCGGTGCTTGGGTAGAGATAAATGCCCCCCTTTAGCAGATTGCGGTGGAAGTCTGCTACCAAAGAACCAATATATCGGGAGGTATAAGGACGACCGGTAGATTCATCCTGCTCCTGACAGAATTTGAGGTATTTCTTAACCCCTAATGGAAACTTAATATAGTTACCTTCGTTGATGGAATACATATTCCCCTTGCTCGGGAAACGAACCTTTTCATGGGACAGACAGAACACCCCAATGGAAGAGTCGTAGGTAAAGGCATGCACACCAACACCCGTAGTGTATACCAGCATGGTTGATGAACCATAAACCACATATCCGGCAGCAACCTGGCGATTACCTGGCTGTAAGAAGTCAGCTTCAGTGATTGGCTGACCAATTGGCGTAATACGACGGTAGATAGAGAAAATTGTACCGACCGAGACGTTTACATCGATATTTGAAGAACCATCCAATGGATCCATTAAAACAACATATTTTGCATGAGTGGCGCGCTCGCCTTCAAAAACAACAATGTCATCTTCTTCTTCTGAGGCAATACCTGCCACTTCACCACGGGCGATTAAGGCCGCCTTAAGCTTTTCGTTGGCATACAGATCAAGCTTCATCTGAGCTTCACCCTGTACGTTAGAAATGCCGTTTGTCCCGAGAATATCAACTAGGCCCGCTTTGTTAATGTCACGGTGAATAATTTTAGCGCCTAGCTTAATTGCTGAAAGCAGTGACGTAAGCTCACCTGTCGCGTGAGGGAAATCTTGTTGCTTCTCGACGATAAATTCGCCTAACGTTTTCATGAACGATTCCTGAGTCAACCAAAGGTATAATGGCGATTGTATGCCATCCGTGTTATGTGGAAGGAAATTTTAACTAAAGGTTAAAGAAATTGATAGGTTATTCCCCTTCTTATAACCTATCTGAGGCGTTAGAATGAGAGCTAACTCGATACACCAAAAACTGGAAATATAATGCATATTCATATTCTTGGTATTTGTGGCACTTTCATGGGCGGTATTGCCATGTTGGCCCGTGCCCTAGGGCATCAAGTCACAGGTTCTGACGCTAACGTTTATCCACCGATGAGTACGCTGTTAGAAAAGCAAGGTATCGACTTGATTCAGGGATATGCTCCATCACAGCTTAATCCTCGTCCCGATCTGGTCATTATTGGTAATGCGATGGGGCGTGGTAATCCTTGTGTTGAAACGGTGCTGGAAGAGGGTATCCCCTACATGTCTGGACCTCAGTGGTTACATGACAATGTACTGCGCGATCGTTGGGTGGTTGCCATAGCGGGGACGCACGGCAAAACGACTACCGCTGGTATGGCGACCTGGATTCTGGAAAGCTGCGGCTATAAGCCCGGTTTTGTTATTGGTGGTGTGCCGGGAAATTTCGATGTTTCTGCTCGTTTGGGCGACAGTCCGTTTTTTGTGATTGAGGCCGATGAGTATGATAGTGCCTTCTTTGATAAGCGTTCTAAATTTGTGCACTACTGCCCTCGTACTCTGGTCCTGAATAACCTTGAGTTCGATCATGCGGATATATTTGAAGATTTACGAGCAATCCAAAAACAGTTCCACCATCTGGTGCGTTTAGTTCCGGGACAAGGCAAGATTTTACTGCCAGAAAACGATTTGAACTTAAAGCATGTGATTAATATGGGGTGCTGGAGTGAATTAGAAACTACCGGTGAAGGGTACACATGGGCGGCGCATAAGCTCACGGTCGATGCCAGCCACTATCAGGTGTTATTAAATGGTGAGGTGGTTGGTGAGGTTAACTGGTCGCTGGTAGGTGAGCACAATATGCAAAATGGTCTGATGGCCATCGCTGCAGCTCGTCATGTTGGCGTTCAACCCCAGGATGCCTGCCGTGCTTTGGATGACTTTATTAACGCCCGTCGTCGTCTGGAGTTACGTGGTGAGGCTAATGGTGTTACCGTTTATGATGATTTTGCTCATCATCCAACCGCAATTTTAGCAACCCTAACGGCTCTGCGAAGTAAAGTTGGCGGGACAGCGCGTATTCTGGCAGTGCTGGAACCTCGCTCAAACACTATGAAGATGGGAGTGAGCAAAGATGAACTGGCTCCTGCATTTGGCCGGGCGGATGAGGTATTCTTGCTGCAGCCGGCAAACCTTCCTTGGCAGGTTACTGATGTAACCGATGCCTGTATTCAGCCTGCTCACTGGTCTGGCGACTTGGACGCGTTGGTAGATATGATTGTTCGCAGCGCTCAGCCGGGTGACAACATTCTGGTAATGAGTAACGGCGGCTTTGGTGGCATTCACGATAAGCTGTTGGCTGGGTTAAAACAAAAGCAGAAAGATACCCAGTAACTTGAATTGATAAATAAAAAGGCCTTCTCCGGAAGGCCTTAGTTTTTTAAGCAGGATTAGAGCTCCTGCTCAAACAAATCGAGAATTGCTTCGTAAAGTTGTTCTACGCTAAACCCTCTGGCAGGGGTAGTGAAAATCGTGTCATCTCCGGCGATAGTGCCGAGAATTCCCTCTGATTTACCAATTGAATCGAGTAATCGAGCCAGAAGCTGTGCTGCGCCGGGGCTGGTGCGGATCACTACCAAGGCATCGTTGTAATCAATATCCAGAATCAGGTTCTTCAGTGGGCTAGTTGCAGTCGGCACCCCGAGTTCAGTGGGTAGGCAGTACACCATCTCCATTTTAGCGTTACGAATTCGTACTGCGCCAAATTTGGTTAGCATGCGTGAGACTTTGGACTGATTAATGTTCTCAAAGCCTTCATCCTGTAAAGCCTGAACAATTTCACCCTGAGAGCTGAGTTTTTCTTCTTTTAACAGCGCTTTAAACGCCTTCACCAAATCATCTTGTTTTGTTGGGCTTCGCATCGTGCACCGTCGATAGTTGGATAACAATACTAGTATTATGAATAAAAATGACCGAGTACTCAAAAGTCTTTACTCATTGCTGTGATTAAAATGCGTTTAACTCCTGATTCTCGCGACCAAAATGTTTTTAATTCCCTATTTATGTGACCATAATGTTTTTAATTAATTATTCTTTGCAGCATATCTCAATCTTAAATCTAAGGATTGGTGATTATGCTCACGATCCTCTAAGCTTGATGTTGCATTTTAGTTACACATCAAAATAAGCAAAAATAAAAGGAGTAATGAATGAAAATTACAGTTCTTGGCGCAGCCGGTGGAATTGGTCAGGCTTTAGCCCTGTTACTGAAAACGCAGCTTCCTGCGAATTCTGAGTTATCTCTCTATGATATCGCGCCGGTTACTCCGGGGGTTGCTGTTGATTTAAGTCATATTCCGACAGCAGTTAAAATCACCGGTTTTAGCGGTGAAGATGCTAAACCAGCTCTGCAAGGTGCAGATATTGTTTTAATTTCTGCAGGTGTTGCACGTAAACCCGGCATGGATCGCTCCGATTTATTTAATATTAATGCGGGTATTGTACGTAATCTGGTAGAACAGGTAGCTCAGGTATGTCCAAAAGCGTGTATTGGTATCATCACTAACCCAGTTAATACCACTGTTGCTATTGCCGCAGAAGTATTAAAGAAAGCTGGCGTTTATGACAAAAATAAACTGTTTGGTATCACCACGCTGGACATTATCCGTTCTAATACTTTTGTTGCAGATCTGAAAGGTAAGTTACCTACTGACGTAGAAGTTGCCGTTATTGGCGGTCATTCAGGCGTAACCATTTTGCCTCTGTTATCACAAATTCCTGGCATAAGCTTTACCGATGCTGAAATCGAGTCACTCACTAAACGTATTCAAAACGCAGGTACCGAAGTGGTCGAAGCTAAAGCTGGTGGCGGATCGGCAACCCTATCAATGGGGCAAGCGGCAGCGCGTTTTGCGTTGTCCCTGCTGCGCGGATTACACGGGGAACAAGGCGTCGTTGAGTGTGCTTATGTTGAGGGTGATGGTAAGTATGCCCGCTTCTTCGCCCAGCAGTTAGTATTAGGTAAGAATGGTATTGAGAGCAGAAAAGCGATCGGCACATTAAGCGCGTTTGAACAACAAGCGCTGGATTCAATGCTGGACGTATTGCACAAAGATATTGAACTGGGTGAAAAATTCATTCAGGGATAATTTCCTCTTAGAATAAGTGAGATCAGACCGCTATCGAAAGTATTTCGGTAGCGGTTTTTTTCACTTAATGTCATGTCTACGGCTATCAGGTAGGTTCTTTTTCATCAGAATGCAATCGATTGTTTTTTATCTTTAAGTATCTGCTGGGCCAAATTTCAGAAGGGTGTTTTTCTAATGCTTCTGCAATAATCCTTTCTCCCTTGGGCCACGGACGGACGAGCGCATTGGCTAAAGTAGATGAACTTAAACCGGATTGGCGTGATAAAGCTGCTAATGTGGTACCTCGTTTGCGTAAGGCGGCAATGATATCTGCAGAATGCCAATCTTCTTTCCTTGAAATCATTCAATGTTTCCTTTTAAAGTCAGTATAAACTTGTCGTTTATAAGGGATAGATAACACAATATTCATTGAGTATATTGATTTTTGGTAAAATTTATATCAACAAATTTCTCAATATAATTCAAATGATTTATTTTTATTGAATAGAATGGATTTTATTATGGTTGGCGGTTTATATGATTTAGTGGTTTGTTTTATAACAAAATTAAACCGAATTATTTTTTCATTTTCTTAACTTGTTTATTAAAAATAATTTATTGAATCAATTAAATTGTTTTTAAATAACATTCACACGCTGTTTATGTGAACAAATATCAGAAAACCGTTATTTTGTGCGTATATATTTTATTTTATCAATAAGTTATTTAAATCAATACAACGCATGAGATGCACTATTACAACGCTTTTTCCCTGTATTAAAATACAGGGCGTCTATATTAAATAAACTATTCTTTTATTTAACCAACTAACATAAACTACTTACTTGTTTATATACTCTGATTGAGATTTATCAGAGATATGGATTTGTTTACTTCTTTATTGTTTGTTTTTTTCAGGAGAGTAAGAAGTAACTGGGACCAGTAGGAATATTGGAATAAAGGGATGGTGTTTTATGAAAAAAGAATGGTTTTCAACAAGTGAGTTAACCGGAATAGCTGGGCTACCCTCAACCATTCAGGGAATTAATCAAAAAGCACGCCGTGAGCAATGGAAAAGTCGTAAACGCACTGGCGTACAGGGTAAGGCTCTGGAATACCACATAGACAGTATTCCGGATAAAGTCAGGATCGTGCTTCGTAGTCATGAAGAAGGCGCTAAGTATAGCGCGATGGTTAATGATCCTTTTGCTATTTGGGTAACTGCATATAATCAACTGACGTCAACCGAACGTGAAAGAATTATCTCTTTGATCGTTCGTCATGGTATTTCAGGGCTAATGGATAAAGTGAATATGTTTACCGTTGAGCCCGTTGCTGAAGTAGCTGAAGTTTGCTGATTTAGCACTTTTGATATTGGGTGGCGTGATGAAAAAAGAATGGTTTTCGACCAGGGAACTAACAGGCGTTGCTGGATTACCCGGCACCATTCAGGGCATCAATCAAAAAGCCCATCGGGAGAAGTGGGAAAGCCGCAAACGCACAGGTGTTCAGGGGAAGGCTTTGGAATATTATATCAATAGTATTCCTGAAAAGGTTCAAATTGCACTACAAGCTAAAGAAAATGGGGTGCCGTTTGATGCTATTCCAAATGATTCATTATCCGTCTGGATAAGTGCGTTTCATCAATTAACGGCGACAGAACGAGAGAAACTTATCTCTCTGCTTATGAGGCAGGGTATTGCCGGATTAATGGCTAAAGTTAATTGGGGTGAAGGTAGTGATGATGCTTCACAAAGCTGATATGACCGATAGGTCAAATCAGCTTTGTGAATAGTCGTGATAATCAAATATTGAATCAGGTATCTCTGTGTACGGACATACGCGCTAGCGATTCTAATGCTGTTTTGTAAGGTGTATTTGGCAAACAGGATAATGCAGCAATTGCTTTATTTGCTTCTTCTTCCGCACGTTGTTGTGTATAAGTCAGTGAACCGCACTGATTCATAGTCTTCAGTACTGAATCCAATAAATGGCGTCCGTTTCCTTGTTCAATCGCTTCACGAATTTGAGCTGCGTTTTCGGCGGGTCCATTACGCATAGCATGAAGCAATGGTAATGTTGGTTTCCCTTCGTTCAGGTCATCTCCTAGGCTTTTACCCAGTTTTGAACCGTCAGCACTGTAATCCAATAGATCATCGATCAACTGGAATGCCGTACCAATATAACGACCATAGTCCTGCAGCGCTTTTTCCTGTTCTGGCGTTGCCCCTGCAAGTATTGCAGAAGCTTGGGCGGCAGCCTCAAAAAGTCGAGCAGTTTTGCTGTAAATCACCTGCATATAATTTTCTTCAGTAATATCAGGATTGTTACAGTTCATCAATTGCATGACTTCGCCTTCAGCAATGACGTTGGTTGCTGATGACATCAGTTTTAAAATCTCCAACGAACCAAGGGTGGTCATCATTTGGAAAGAACGGGTGTAGATGAAGTCGCCGACTAATACGCTGGCGGCATTACCAAACGCGGCATTGGCCGTGGCTTTTCCTCTGCGGAGATCGGATTCATCAACTACATCATCATGCAGCAACGTTGCGGTATGGATGAACTCGATTAATGCCGCTGACGTAATGTGCCCATCCCCCTGGTAGCCTAGGGCCCGAGCAGCGAGGACGGCAATCATAGGACGGATGCGCTTCCCTCCTCCGCTGATGATGTAATGCCCCAATTGATTGATCAAAACAACATCAGAATCCAACTGGGTAAGTATTGCGGCATTGACTGCAGCCATGTCCTTTTCTGCTAACTGGGTGATTTTTTCAATATTCATAGCGTCAATTGTAATATTATGATTTTGATAGTAAGAGCCATCCACTAGCGCAGCAAAATGAACGCAGGGTCGGGGAGATTGTACTCGAAAAATAGCATAGATGAACGCCATTAAAAGTGCTTAATTATTTTCTTCTGATTCTTCTCTTATTCTGAGCTTGTAAATGGTAAGTTTTTTGCGTAGAATTCGCGCCCTATTGTGAATATTTTATAGCGCACTCTAATAACACTATATTTAGCTGGAAGTGGGTGTGCGGAAATGCGGAGTTAATATGTACGCGGTTTTCCAAAGTGGTGGTAAACAACACCGAGTAAGCGAAGGTCAAATTGTTCGCTTGGAAAAGCTGGACATCGCAACTGGTGAAACTATTGAGTTTGATCAAGTGATGATGATTGCTAATGGTGATGACGTTAAAATCGGCGTTCCATTTGTAGACGGCAGCAAAATTAAAGCAGAAGTTGTGGCGCATGGTCGTGGCGATAAAATTAAAATCGTTAAGTTCCGTCGTCGTAAACACTACCGTAAGCAGCAGGGCCACCGTCAGTGGTTTACTGATGTTAAAATCACTGGTATCAGCGCTTAAGGTTTAGGAGAGCGGATAAATGGCACATAAAAAGGCTGGCGGTTCCTCACGAAATGGCCGCGATTCTGAAAGTAAACGTCTGGGCGTAAAACGTTTCGGCGGTGAATCAATTCTGGCAGGTAACATTCTGGTTCGTCAACGTGGTACTAAATTCCATGCGGGCACCAATGTTGGTTGTGGTCGCGACCACACCCTGTTTGCTTTAATTGACGGTAAAGTCAAGTTTGAAGTAAAAGGCCCAAAAAATCGTAAATTTATAAGCATCGTTGCTGAATAATTTTTCGATAGCCAAATCGAACGAGGCCCTGCAATAATTATTGCGGGGCTTTTTATTTTCAAAATGTGTTACTTTATAGGGCCTATATAGAGTAGCTGGCGAAGGTCTGGTTAGCTAAAGCGCCGTACCTGATAAAATGTCGAACGCCCATCAGTTAGATATAGTTAAGAGCAGAAGTGCTGCTCTGGAGCCTCTGGAAAGAAATGTCGCAAGTTAAGCAGAGTATGGCATTAGGCATAACATTTGCCCTGACCACTGCCGTGTTATGGGGTGTGGTGCCTATCGCGATGAAACAAGTTCTTCCGGTGATGACCCCTTATACATTGGTATGGTATCGCTTTTTAATCTCGGCAATTGGATTAGGCTTGATATTAGTGATGCAGCGTAAGTTGCCTCGGTTAGGTTTATTTCGTCGTCCCCGTTGGTTGGTATTACTGCTCATTGCAGCGGTAGGACTAGCGGCTAACTTTGTTTTTTTTAGCTCGGCGTTACAGTATCTGAGTCCAACAGCTTCACAGGTCATAGGGCAGCTTTCACCGGTAGGTATGTTGTTTGCCAGCGTACTTATTCTTAAAGAGAATATGCGGGTTACTCAAATTATAGGTGCAGTGCTGCTGATTGTGGGTTTGATACTGTTCTTTAATACGAATCTGATTGAGATTTTTACCCGTCTGACGGATTACACCAGGGGTGTTTTACTGGGTGTTTGCGGATCGCTGGTTTGGGTGACTTATGGTGTAGCGCAGAAGGTATTACAGCGTAGGCTATCCGCCTCTCAAATTCTGTTTTTACTTTATGTGTTGAGCACGCTTTTTGTGACTCCGTTGGCGGATCCGACGGAGATTTATCAACTGAATAGTTGGCAACTTGCCTGTTTAGCTTTTTGTGGCTTAAACACGCTGGTTGCTTACGGTGCGCTGGGAGAAGCCATGGCGCGCTGGCAAGTGGCTCAGGTGAGCGCATTGATCACCTTGACGCCACTGTTTACTTTATTATTTTCTGATTTATTAGCGTTGATGTGGCCGGATATGTTCTCCAGCACCGTGCTAAATATACTTGGATATAGCGGCGCATTCATTGTTGTCATGGGCGCCATGTTTTCCGCTGCGGGTCATCGGTTATTTCCCCGGCGGTTAGAGAAAAACACGGGATTACCCCTGAAATAATACGCCTTTTATGCGTCAGACAGGCTCTGGTTTGTTGACGGAAAATTGTGTGGGTAAACCAAACAGATAAATTACGGAGACAGTGAATGAAATTCGTTGATGAAGCCGTCATTCGCGTTGAAGCAGGCGATGGTGGTAATGGTTGTGTCAGTTTCCGCCGTGAAAAATATATTCCTAAAGGCGGACCAGACGGCGGCGACGGCGGCGACGGCGGCGACGTTTTCATGATTGCTGATGAAAACCTGAACACACTGATTGATTATCGTTTTGAAAAATCATTCCGTGCTGAGCGTGGACAAAATGGGCAAAGCAAAGCTTGTACTGGCCGCAGAGGTTCAGATACTACGATTAAGGTGCCTGTCGGTACACGTATTCTGGATCAGGGAACGGGAGAAGTGCTGGGTGATTTGACGCGTCATGGGCAAAAACTGATGGTAGCTAAAGGCGGCTTCCATGGTTTGGGCAACCTGCGTTTTAAATCTTCAGTTAACCGAAGCCCACGTCAAAAGACCAGCGGTACACCGGGTGATAAGCGCGAGCTGCTGTTGGAACTACTGCTGTTGGCTGACGTAGGAATGTTAGGGCTGCCTAATGCCGGTAAATCGACATTTATTCGGGCGGTTTCAGCAGCCAAGCCGAAAGTTGCTGATTATCCGTTTACTACTCTGGTGCCTAGTTTGGGCGTAGTGCGCATGGACAGTGAACAGAGCTTTGTTGTGGCGGATATCCCTGGTTTGATTGAAGGTGCTTCCGATGGTGCTGGTTTAGGTATTCGTTTCCTTAAACATCTTGAGCGTTGCCGGGTATTATTACACCTGATCGATATTGCTCCGATAGATGAGTCCGATCCGGTAGAAAACGGCCACGTTATCGTGAATGAGCTGAATCAGTACAGTGAAAACTTGGCTGATAAGCCGCGTTGGTTAGTGTTCAATAAAGTGGACTTGGTCGATGAAGAAGAAGCTCAGCAAAGAGCTAAAAGCATTGCGGATGCGTTAGGATGGGAAGGTAAATATTATTTGATCTCTGCCGCTAATCGCGAAGGTACAACAGCCCTTTGTTGGGATGTCATGTCATTCCTGAATACACATCCTAAAACTATGGCTATTGAAGAGAAGTCTCCTGAGAAAGTCGAGTTCATGTGGGATGACTATCACCGTACCCAGTTGGAAGAGCCTGAACCAGATGTGGATGAAGAAGACTTGGATGATGACGATTGGGATGAAGAAGACGATGATGGTGTTGAATTCATCTATGAGCGTTGATTAAGCCATACCAAACTCCTAAAAAGGCTGCCTGTTACGGTAGCCTTTTTTACATCTGTACCATAATTGTCTATGGTTTAAACAGCCATTCGCTAAATCGATTCTATGATTTGGCCGTATTTTTATAAATCGGAGAATCGGAAAGCTATGAAGAAAGCAACCTTATTACAGTTTTTCCACTGGTATTATCCGGATGGCGGTAAATTGTGGCCAGAAGCTACGGAACGGGCACAAGATCTCGCCGAGATGGGAATTACGGCCGTATGGTTGCCACCCCCTTATAAAGGCGCGTCAGGCGGTTATTCGGTGGGTTATGACAGCTATGACCTGTTCGATTTAGGTGAATTTGATCAAAAGGGAACCCGGGCAACCAAGTATGGCGATAAAGAAGGGCTGCTCAAAGCGGTTAATACGCTGAAAGAAAATGGACTGGAAGTGTATCTTGATGTGGTGTTAAACCATAAAATTGGCGCTGATGGAACCGAGCAGATAAAGGTTTCCCGGGTTGATCCTGACGATCGAAACATAATCTCTTCCGAGGTGATTGATGCACGGGCCTATACCCGTTTTACGTTTCCCGGCAGAAAAAATACCTATTCAGAATATGTATGGGACTTCCACAGTTTTAATGGTGTGGACTACCTTGAAGAGCCCAGAGAAGAGGGGATTTTCAAAATTGTGAATGATTACACTGACGATGGATGGGGTGATCAGGTCGACAGTGAAAACGGCAACTATGACTATCTGATGGGGGCCAATATTGAGTTTCGTAATCCGGCGGTGATGGATGAACTTAAACGCTGGGTTACTTGGTTGATGGAAACTGTACCTAGCGATGGTTTTCGGCTGGATGCGGTTAAGCACATCCCTGCATGGTTTTTCAAGCAGTGGCTCGATCATGCTCGAGGTACGGTTCAGCGAGATTTATTTACGGTGGCGGAGTACTGGTCTCACGATCTGGCAACGTTGCAAAACTATCTGGAGTTGGTTGACGATAAACTGATGCTGTTTGATGCGCCGCTACATCTTCATTTTCATCATGCATCACAACAAGGCAAAGCGTTTGACCTCAGTAAAATTTTTGCCGATACATTAACAGCAGCGGATGCGGAACATTCTGTCACTCTGGTTGCCAATCATGATACCCAACCTTTACAGGCGTTAGAAACGCCAGTTCAACCATGGTTTAAACCATTAGCCTATTCGTTAATTTTACTGCGTGAGCAGGGTGTTCCTTGTATTTTCTATCCGGACCTGTTTGGTGCCAGCTACCGTGATAAGGGGCATGACGGTAAAATGTGCAGTGTGGAGATGCCAGCCATTCGTGAGCTTCCTCTGTTGATTCGTGCCCGTCAACGTTTTGCTAATGGCCTGCAGACGGATTATTTTGATACGCCGAACTGCATTGCATTTGTTCGTGAAGGAACAGCCGAAGAACCAGGCTGTGTGGTGGTACTGTCCAATGACACTGAAAATAGTAAATCAATAGAATTGGGTAACGAATTAGCCAATAAACAGTATCGCGATTATCTTGGTATTCGACAGGATACCGTGGTAACTGATGAACAGGGGAAGGGAGTATTTCCGGTTAACGCCGGTAGCGTTAGCGTTTGGGTTCTAGACGAGTTCATGGAAAAGAACTGATGTAGCCGCCTGCTGTGTATAAAGCAGGCGGATGGGTATTATCATCGAACCAGTTAGTTGCTGTTGTACAGATCCCGGTATAGCGTACTTTCAAACTTTGCTAGCGTGGCCTTGCGACCAGAACGATCCTGTGGTGACATCGCATAGCTGGAAAGGAACTGAACAAAAGCGACTTTCTCTCCACTGGCGGCGGTCATAAACCCGGCCAGATTATAAACGCCCTGTAATGCGCCCGTTTTGGCAGAAACTTTACCTTCCAAACCGGCATCTTTAAAACCGCTGCGTGCACGTAGCGTTCCATCCTGACCGGCGGTCGGTAACATGGAAATAAAATCCAGTTGGCTATCGTTGCGGGCAATGTACTGCAGAATTTGCATCATGGTGTCTGCTGAAATCAGATTATGGCGTGACAAACCAGAACCGTCCGCAATCACTGTGTTGCCAATATCAATACCGGCTTGTTGACGCAATACTAACCGGACTGCGCTGGAACCAGAACGCCAGGTACCCGGTAAGTCGTATTGTTTATTACCCATCGTGCGGAAAACCGTATCGGCAATCATATTGTCTGAGCTTTTCAACATCACTTTTAGCAGGTCATGTAGTGGGGCAGACTGATTTTTGGCTAATACTTTGCCCGATTCAGAGTGAACGGTCTGGTAGCGAATAGCATTGCCAATCTGAATACCTGCCTGTTTCAGCTCATTCTTCACGATTTGAGCCGCGTATTCATTACCATCCTGAACGGCAAATGACAAAGTAACAGGCTTGTCTTGCTGAGTGAGACAGCCTGTCAGGGTATAACGCAGATTTTCACCGGCGGTAACGTCAAATTCGCAAAAGCGAGCATTGGGCGCGTTTCTTGAGTAAGATCGCACCTGACTGCTGACCTGTACAGGGAAGTAGGATGCGACTTGCACCGTGGCTATGCCCCCTTCCTGTTTTGAAGTTTGTAATGCGATAGAGAAGCAGTTTTTATCAATAATAGCGGCTGATGGTGGTGCACTGAAGCACTGGGTCATATCATTCCATGACCACCCGGGAGCTTTGTCATGACTGGCAAATACTGACGTATCGATTACCAGACTACCCGATATCTGGCGGATCCCCTGTTGTTTAAGGGATTGAACCATCGAGTGGACTTGCTGACTTTTCAAGGTAGGATCGCCGCTGAAACGAACAATTAAATCACCATTCAACACGCCATTATTGACTGGACCAGAACCTTCAATCGTGGTGGTAAAACGATAATCGGCTCCCAACTGCAACAGCGCGGCCAGTGCGGTGACGACTTTTTGTGTGCTGGCCGGTAACGTTAGCTGCTTATCCTGATAGTCGATAGAGGGTGTTGATGCGCCGACTTTCTGGACCATCAATGAAAGATTGGCCCCCTCAGGCAATAATTGGGTGTATTGTTCTATTTGAGTCGCTTGTGCACCAGTGATAACCAGTGAACAGGCAATTCCGCTGAAAACTTTCAATAAGCGCATAGTGAAAAATGACCTGCTTTTCTGCATGAAAAAATGATTACCCAACGTAGTTTGATATTAATAAATCAGTGATACGCCTAGGGCAAACGTCTGTTTAATAGGTAGTGTACCATCATTTGAGCGGCTAATTTATACCCTTGTTGTTATTGCTAGTTGTCGATTACGAAAGGCGAAATAAAAGTAAACGATGACCCCAATGCAACTCTAAGGTAAAATAACGTCTATCTATGACATATCGTTTGGTCTGGCGAAGTTATACCAGGCTGGGCGCTTTTTGCTTATAAAAGCAGTGGGAGTCACCGACTGCTATAGGTTGATTATTATATAAATCACTGATTATTTGAGCGTGACAAGTGATTTAAGAGGGATACAAGAGTATGCAACAAATTCCAATGACATTACTGGGTGCAGAAAGA
This sequence comes from Limnobaculum parvum, assembly GCF_003096015.2. NCBI lineage: Bacteria > Pseudomonadati > Pseudomonadota > Gammaproteobacteria > Enterobacterales > Budviciaceae > Limnobaculum > Limnobaculum parvum. The sequence goes on from NZ_CP029185.2 coordinate 534,469, forward strand.
CTTCGCGAAGAACTCGAATACTTAAAAGGTGTACGTCGGCCGAAGATTATTGCTGATATCGCTGAGGCGAGAGCTCACGGTGACCTGAAAGAGAATGCTGAGTATCATGCAGCGCGTGAGCAGCAGGGTTTCTGTGAAGGGCGGATTCAGGAGATTGAAGCTAAACTGTCTAATGCACAAGTCATTGATGTTACCAGAATGCCTTATACTGGCCGGGTGATTTTTGGTGCGACGGTTAAGGTGATGAATCTGGAAACAGAAGAAGACGTTGTCTACCGTATCGTAGGTGATGATGAAGCAGATTTTAAACAAAACCTGATTTCAATTAACTCACCGATGGCCCGTGGTCTGGTTGGTAAAGAAGCCGATGATGTGGTCGTGATTAAAGCACCTAGTGGTGATATAGAGTTTGAAATTTTGAATGTCGAATATCTCTAAGCATCAACCGAATTTATGCAGGTTGTTATTTGACCGAGTGTAAAGAAATGAAAAAAGGCGACAATTATCACCTTTTTTCATCAAACTTAACGTGGCAGGCTGATCTTTTTGTCTTTACTGGCTCGATAGAGCACTAAAACACTACCGATCACCTGCACATTGTTAGCACCAGTTTCACGAGCGATCGCGTCTGCAATCAATTGTTTAGTTTCACGATCTTCCGTTGATATCTTTACTTTGATGAGTTCATGGTGCTCTAAAGCATGCTCAACTTCAGCGATAACGCCTTCAGTGAGACCGCTTGCACCTACCATGACAACAGGCTTTAACGGGTGCGCTAAGCCTTTAAGGTGCTGTTTTTGCTTGTTAGATAGATTCATTTTCTTTACGTCTGTTTGGGGTTGGGGGTTGAAAACGGTGTATTCTACCGCCATCTGATAGTTATCACCAAGGTTTGGTGTAAAACCTGATATTAAGTTATGGTTGGAATGCCGCATGGGTAATAAAAAGCGTTCAGCCAGCTCAACGCGCTGGTTACAAGAACACTTTAACGACAAATATGTACAACAGGCGCAGAAAAAGGGGCTACGTTCCCGCGCATGGTTTAAACTAGATGAAATACAGCAAGCAGACAAACTGTTTAAACCGGGTATGACAGTCGTTGATTTAGGCGCAGCTCCAGGTGGCTGGTCGCAATATGTTGTGACACAGATTGGTAACATAGGTAGAGTCATTGCATGTGATATTTTACCGATGGATCCTATCGCTGGCGTCGATTTCCTTCAGGGCGATTTTCGTGATGAGATGGTACTGAAGGCTTTGCTTGAGCGCGTTGGTGACAGTAAAGTTCAGATAGTTATGTCTGATATGGCGCCAAATATGAGCGGTACCCCTGCCGTTGATATTCCCCGGGCGATGTATCTGGTTGAATTGGCGTTAGACATGTGTAAAGACGTGCTGGCTCCAGGTGGAAGTTTTGTGGTTAAGGTCTTTCAGGGGGATGGATTTGATGAGTATTTACGAGATATCCGGGCCCTGTTTAAAACAGTGAAGATCCGCAAGCCCGATGCTTCACGGTCTCGTTCACGTGAAGTATACATTGTAGCGACTGGGCGCAAACTATAGTACCCTAACGCGTATTGTTAACACCATTGTAATATGAGGTTAATTCCTTGAGTGATATGGCAAAGAACCTAATTCTCTGGTTAGTCATCGCCGTTGTGCTGATGACCGTATTTCAGAGTTTCGGACCTAGTGAGTCGGGTGGCCGCCGAATCGATTATTCGACGTTCATGACGCAGGTTAGTAACAATCAGGTCAGCGAAGCTCGGATTAGTGGACGCGAGATACAGTATAAAACGCAGCCAGATAACGCGGCTCATACGACATACATGCCAACAGAAGATCCTCTGCTGCTGAGTCTTCTGCTGAAAAATAATGTTAAAACCGTTGGTGAACCACCGGAGCAACCAGGATTCCTGCAACAGGTATTCATTTCTTGGTTCCCAATGTTGCTATTGATTGGCGTATGGGTCTTCTTTATGCGTCAGATGCAAGGCGGTGGTGGTAAAGGTGCGATGTCCTTTGGTAAGAGCAAGGCGCGCATGCTGACAGAAGAGCAAATTAAAACTACATTCGCTGACGTTGCCGGTTGTGATGAAGCGAAAGAGGATGTCAGCGAGTTAGTTGAATTCCTGAGAGAACCGAGCCGTTTCCAGAAGCTGGGCGGTAAGATTCCAAAGGGCATTCTGATGGTAGGGCCTCCGGGTACGGGTAAAACCTTATTGGCAAAAGCGATTGCCGGTGAGGCGAAAGTGCCGTTCTTTACTATCTCTGGTTCTGACTTCGTTGAAATGTTTGTTGGTGTGGGTGCTTCTCGTGTTCGAGACATGTTTGAGCAAGCGAAGAAAGCCGCACCTTGTATTATCTTCATCGATGAAATCGATGCGGTAGGTCGTCAGCGTGGCGCTGGTTTAGGCGGCGGTCACGACGAACGTGAACAAACGCTGAACCAAATGCTGGTTGAGATGGATGGTTTTGAAGGCAACGAAGGTGTTATCGTCATCGCTGCAACCAACCGTCCAGACGTTTTGGACCCTGCATTATTGCGTCCGGGCCGTTTTGACCGTCAGGTTGTTGTTGGTTTGCCAGATGTTCGCGGTCGCGCGCAAATTCTGAAGGTGCATATGCGCCGTGTACCGGTATCCCCGGATGTGGATGAGTCTATTATTGCCCGTGGTACACCCGGTTTCTCCGGCGCAGATTTGGCTAACTTGGTTAACGAAGCCGCACTGTTTGCTGCACGTACTAACAAACGTGTGGTATCAATGGTTGAGTTTGAAAAAGCCAAAGATAAGATCATGATGGGTGCAGAGCGACGTTCTTTGGTCATGACTGAAGAGCAGAAAGAGTCAACGGCTTATCATGAAGCAGGCCATGCAGTTATTGGTTATTTAGTGCCAGAACATGACCCATTGCATAAAGTGACGATTATTCCCCGTGGTCGTGCATTAGGTGTTGCTTTCTTCTTGCCTGAAGGGGATTCAATCAGTGCCAGTCGCCAAAAGTTGGAGAGTCAGATATCTACAGCATATGGCGGGCGCTTAGCAGAAGAATTAATTTACGGTAAAGAAAAAGTGTCTACTGGCGCTTCGCAGGATATTAAATATGCGACTTCCCTTGCACGAAATATGGTCACACAGTGGGGCTTCTCTGAGAAGTTAGGACCATTACTGTATGCTGAAGAAGAGGGCGAAGTTTTCTTAGGGCGTTCAATGTCGAAAAGTAAGCATATGTCTGATGAGACAGCGCGTATCATCGATCAGGAAGTAAAAGCTCTCATTGAACGTAACTATGAACGAGCCAGACAGATCTTAGTGGACAACATGGATATTCTGCATTCGATGAAGGATGCACTGATGAAGTATGAAACCATCGATAAGCCACAAATTGATGATTTGATGGCTCGTCGTGAAGTTCGTGCGCCAGCGGGTTGGGATGATGTGCAAAGCGGTGGAATGAAACCACCGGCCAGCAACACTCAACCCCCCGTAACACCAGAAGAGAAGCCTGCGTCACCGGAATTCAGTAAGACTGATGAACCAAGTGATAAACCAGCGGTTTAATCTGTGTAGATGAACGATAGCGGCTCCTAAACGGGAGCCGTTTTTTTATCTCTAAAATATTAACTCGGGATGTAATATCCCTTTTGATGTGTGCTATTGTCTGGTGCTCTCGCAGTGGTATAAACACACCTTTGGCTGCCTATGATGCTATTCAAGGGACAATTTTGTTTTTATGGAGTGAAATTATAACGATGAAGACGTTTCGATTAATGGTAGCCGTGTTGCTGGCGGGTTACGGCGTTTTAAGCGTGGCTCAGGCTGCAGAACGAATTCCCGGCACGCCTGTCTCTATTGAAGCACCGGCTGGTTTCTCATTATCTAAACAGTTTACTGGATATATGAATGAAGCTGAGGGAGCTTCCATTATGGTCAACGAGATGCCCGCGCCTCTGGAAGAGATTAAGCATACTTTTATCCCCGACCTGATGAAAACGGAAGGTGTTCGCCTGCTGGCAACAGAAGAGGCCGTTAGCCATGAACGTAAAGTCTGGTTATATAAAATTGGTCAAACTGCCAATAATCAATCATTCAATAAATGGATACTACTTCAGGGTGACAGCAAGCGTTCGCTGATGTTAGTAGGTACTTATCCCGCAGCCGAAGAAGCTAAATTAGGTGATGCCATTAAGCGTTCTCTGATCAGCATGGATCTCGCTCAGGGGGAAGAAGGCAAACTGAATCTGGATGCGTTGGGCTACTCTATACAGGAATCAGACCATCTTAAAATTATTCGCCGGGTTAGTAATATGCTGATATTAAGCTTGCCCGGAGAGGCAGCCCCTGCGGCGGAAGGGGTTCAACCTATGATGGTGATTGCTTCCTCATACAGCAAAGTAGCGATTGGCGATCTGGTGGCATTCAGTGAAAAGCATATGAAGAATACTGCATCTTTGATAGAAATTGCCGTGCAGAAAGAAAGCGTTAAATCCGTCGATATAAAGGGTCATCATGGCGTTGAGATGTTGGCGAATGCAGAAAATGCAAAGAATCATGAGCCAATGAAAGTCTATCAGCTGATTGTGGAATCTAATGGTACTTATTATGTGCTTAAGGGCCTAGTTAAGGCCGAACAAAGTGAACAATACATACCTGAATTCAGAAAGATTGCAGAAAGCTTAAAAATTACCGATTAATTATTTTCATTTCTCAAGGCAGGGAATTTGAGCAGAATGTTCATCCCTGCCTCTGTTTTGGTATATTCTGATAGCCTTATTAAATTTGTAAGTATCTGCTCACTTATCTTTGAGTAGGTATCCGCACGTTAGTCATGTCTTACCTAGTGTTAAGGAATTCATCATGAAGTTAGAAAGTAGGGGATTAACGTTAGACCTCAATTACCCTCAGGTGATGGGAATTCTCAACGTAACGCCTGACTCCTTTTCTGACGGAGGTCGCTACCGCCAGATAGAAAATGCCCTACGCCATGCCAATGAGATGATTCAGGCAGGCGCAACAATTATTGATATTGGTGGTGAGTCGACACGCCCCGGAGCAGACGAAGTTCCGACAGATGAAGAACTTGAACGGGTCATCCCTGTTGCGGAAGCCATAGCAAAAAATTTTGAAGTATGGGTATCTGTGGATACTTATAAGCCCGAAGTTATGAGAGAATCTCATCGGGTTGGTGTTCATCTGATTAATGATATCCGGGCATTACAAGAGCCGGGGGCATTAGAAGTTGCAATAGAGTCTGGGCTGCCCGTGTGTCTGATGCATATGCAAGGTATGCCCAGAACCATGCAACATGAACCACAATATACCAATGTAGTGTCTGAAGTTGACGCCTTCTTTACTGAGCACATTACCCGCTGTGTTAACGCAGGTATGGACAGAGAGAAGATATTGCTCGATCCGGGATTCGGTTTTGGCAAGAATTTGAGGCACAATTACCAGCTATTGGCACATCTGTCAGATTTTCACCATTTTGGCCTTCCACTTCTGGTTGGAATGTCGAGAAAGTCGATGGTAGGGCAACTATTAAACGTTCCCCCCGAACAGCGGGTTATTGGCAGCATCGCCTGTGCAACAATCGCCGCGATGCAGGGGGCACAAATTATTCGTGTTCACGACGTAAAAGAAACCGCTGAAGCAATGCGAATTGTTGAAGCAACACTTTCGGCTAAGGAATAGAGATAACATGAGCGGCGATCGTAAATATTTTGGTACAGATGGCATTCGGGGCAAAGTGGGCGATCATCCAATTACGCCTGAGTTCGTGCTTAAACTAGGTTGGGCGGCTGGTAAAGTTTTAGCCCGCCACGGTTCGCGTAAAATCATTATCGGTAAAGATACGCGTATTTCTGGCTATATGCTGGAGTCTGCCCTGGAGGCAGGTTTGGCTGCGGCGGGGCTTTCAGCTTCGTTTACTGGCCCAATGCCAACACCGGCGGTGGCTTATCTGACCCGTACCTTCCGTGCGGAAGCGGGTATTGTTATCTCTGCTTCTCATAACCCTTATTACGATAATGGCATCAAGTTCTTCTCTATTGACGGTACAAAACTGCCGGATGAAGTTGAAGAAGCGATTGAAGCTGAAATGGAAAAACCACTGACCTGTGTAGATTCAGCCGAGTTGGGTAAAGCTAGCCGCATTAATGACGCTGCCGGTCGTTACATTGAGTTCTGCAAAGGCGGATTTCCAAGCGAACTTAGCCTGAGTGAATTAAATATCGTTGTAGATTGCGCTAATGGTGCAACTTACCATATTGCACCAAGCGTACTGCGTGAGCTGGGCGCAAATGTAATTACTATTGGTTGCGATCCCGATGGTATGAACATTAATGAGAAATGTGGCGCGACGGATGTTCGTCTACTGCAAGAACGTGTGGTTGCAGAGAAGGCACATTTGGGCATTGCATTTGATGGCGACGGCGATCGGGTGATTATGGTTGACCATTTGGGCAATAAGGTCGATGGCGATCAAATTATGTATATCATCGCGCGCGAATCTTTACGTCAGGGTCAACTTAAAGGCGGTGCTGTTGGTACGCTGATGAGTAACATCGGTCTGGAACTGGCGTTAAAACAGCTGGGTATTCCGTTTACCAGAGCGAAAGTGGGAGACCGCTATGTACTGGAAAAAATGCTGGAACTGGGCTGGACTATTGGTGCTGAAAACTCAGGTCACGTTATCTTATTAGACAAAACAACTACCGGAGACGGCATTGTTGCTGCATTGCAGGTACTGGCTGCAATGGCCCGTAATAATATGTCACTGCATGATTTATGCAGTGGCATGAAGCTGCTACCTCAGGTTTTGGTTAATGTTCGTTTTGTTGGTCAACATGATCCACTGGCTAATGAAACCGTGATGAAAGTGACCTCAGAGGTAGAAAAAGAGCTGGAAGGCCGCGGTCGTGTGCTGCTACGTAAATCAGGAACCGAGCCATTAATCCGAGTGATGGTAGAAGGTGAAAATGACGAAGAAGTTCTGCGATTAGCTAACCGTATCGCTGATGCAGTGAAAGCCGCAGGCTAATCTGTTTTAGATAGTACAAAGGGCGGATATATCCGCCCTTTGTTTAGCAATGTATAGGCCGTTATAAGCAAGGATGCAGCACGCCCATGTATAAGCTAATGAATAAAGTGGTGATCATTTTCCTGAGCTTGATTATTGCTGGATTACTACTTTTATATGGGTTGCATAGCGGCTATATCAGATTCAATTATCCATCACTTTCCGAGTACCCGATTCAGGGATTGATGTATCCCACCATCAGAATGAAATTAGCTGGCAGCAACTGGATAAAAAAAGCATTCGCTTTGTTTTTATCAAAGCAACAGAAGGCGGTGATTTTAAAGACAAGTCTTTTGCCACTAACTGGCAACGAGCCAATGAACAACGTTTGGTGGTGGGGGCTTATCACTTTTTCACCTTTTGTAAATCCGGTGAAGAGCAGGCACAGAATTTTATTAAAACCGTGCCAAAAATAGCGAATACATTGCCACCGGTAATTGATTTGGAATACGGCGGTAATTGCCAGTTAACGACAGAAAAAACTCAGGTACTGGCAGAGATAGCTGTACTTATTGAGCGATTAGAAGGTTTTTATCAGAAGAAACCCATTTTGTATGTGACCCAAGAGTTTTTTGATGATTTTCTTGTGGGGCAATTCGAGCAGAATCCACTTTGGATTAGGAACATATACCAGCGTCCGGATTTAAAAGACCAACGCCCTTGGTTATTCTGGCAATATGCAAATCGTGGGCGCTTAGACGGAATTGAAACTGCTGTTGATCTCAATACGTTCAATGGAAGTGAAGACGAGTTTAAAACACTCATTAGAGATTAAATATGAATGGTTTATCATCACTTTTCTCTGCGAATTTGGTTTTAACTGCGAACGCAAGTTACCCTAGTTTTCCCTTGATTATCGAATAAAATTGGAAGGTAATGTGTTTCCTTGGGGACTATACTGCTTAACAAACCGATGTAAATACGTTATTGGGTGCTGGTTTTTTCTGCAAATAGGCGTTGATGGTGAAAATGCACTTGCACCTCTTTCTGGCTTTAGATAGTATTCACACCCGCTCCGGTCGGGTATAATAAATGTCATCATCAACATGAATTACTCCGATAACGGGTTAAAGCTTTAGCACGGGATTATCCCGCAAGGATAAAGGCAAGAATATGTACGAAGCGCTTCTTATTATTTTCCTGTTGGTAGCCATCGGTCTGGTTGGCCTGATTATGCTGCAACAAGGTAAAGGTGCTGATATGGGTGCCTCTTTTGGTGCTGGTGCATCTGCGACTTTATTTGGTTCCGGCGGTTCAGGTAACTTCATGACCCGGACTACGGCAATTTTAGCCGCGCTGTTCTTTGTTATCAGCCTAGCGCTGGGTAACCTGAGTACACATCAGGACAAAAAAGTCGGCGAGTGGGATGATTTAAGTACTCCGGTAAAAACTGAGCCAGCTAAACCTGCGCCTCAGACGCCAAGCAGCGACATCCCTCGCTAAGGGATAAAGAGTAATAAACTGGCAGGATTACCCTGTCAGATAGTTGTTATACAGTGCCGAGGTGGTGGAATTGGTAGACACGCTACCTTGAGGTGGTAGTGCCCGATTGGGCTTACGGGTTCAAGTCCCGTCTTCGGTACCAATAACAAATAAAGAGACGTCTACGGACGTCTTTTTTTATGCCTGAAATTCAGTAACCGCATGGTTTTTTCTGTCTTTTGAGGTGTTTTGAAAATTTGATTGTATATTCTGTCGCTAAAATTTTTGCATCTTACAACTGTTTTAGGTGATAACGCTTTTTATACCAGAGTGAACTGTTCTATGCCTCTGGCCTACAGATAAACCAGTGCCTCAAATAGCCGCATCGATTAAGGGGGATTTATTCAGTTTCTCCCTAAAATTCTAATGACATCATCCATCAGATGAACTTTGTCCTTAAGATACCCATATGCTAAAGCGTAGGATTTCTAATTATCAATAAAAAGAGGATATCACATGTTCCCTATAGTAAAGCTAGTCACTATAAGATAATCCTATATATGAGTTATTTCTCATTCCGCTATGTGAAGATCTATTTCCTGTCAAATAAAGATAGAGTTTATTATTGTTAATAAATATTAATTTTTCAATCCAATAAATAATCACAGATTTTTATAATGATTGAGTGTGATATTTATTTGTTTTTTATTTAATGGCTTGGTGATTGTCAATAGTCTAATGGTATTAATCTAGTGTTATATCTATTTTTATGTTCTTAAATTTTTGTATTTATAAAAAAATCATTTTTATCATACTGTTGTTTCTTGTAGCTATATCATGGTAATTAATCAAGTCAAATATAATTTAATTTTGTTTTTGATTGATTTTTCTAGTAAAAATATTTTTTTATTTATTTTTTAATTTGTGTTTTTTTGTTAATTTAATTCATGTTTTATTAGCGCAATGGAATTATTTTTAACTCATACCATAATTTATCTTATTGAGTGTGGGTGAATTATTCTCACCTGCTGAAATTTATATCTTGGGGAATGGTATGGATAACGTTAATAATTCAAGTGCTTTAATCAATAATGAAATTAATATCTTATCCAGAGAGGGTGGGAATTTTATTTCTTCAGTTAAGCTTGACTCTGCAACTCAGACTATAACATTGACAGAACCTTCAATTGTTAAGATTCATGGTGCTGTGAAAACAGTTGTTAGTTATGAGCGGCAAGGTAATGATCTTATTATACATATGATGGATGGCTCCATTGTAATATGTAAAGATTACTTTTTTGAAGTTGATGGAACTCACAGTGAATTAGTTTTTACTAATGATGCACAGGAACTTGTACATGTTACATTTCCTGAAAGTCAGGGCGTTGATGTCCTTATCCCTGAATATCAATCGATAGAGGATATTTCCCCCCTTTATCTGGTAGAGCATAGTTCAAACAATCTCTTCCCATTGGGGCTTGGCGCCTTAGCGATTCTGGGTGCAGGTGTCGCTATTGCGAATAGCAATAGTAATAGCAAGGGATTATTTATTGATCTATCGCCTGATGAACCCCAACCTCCAGCGCCGACTGTTGTCCCACTGTTTGGTGATAACGTATTGAATCTTGCTGAAAGCCAAAACGAACAGGTCATAAGCGGTACAACAGGTATAACCGGCTCCGGACAAAGTGTCACCGTGTCTATTGCTGGAAATACTTACACGGCAAATGTTGATAATAACGGTGGTTGGAATTTAGCGCTTTCGCCATCCATATTGAGTTCTCTGGCACAAGGGGAGCAGTCTGTCACGGTCGTGGCAACCAATAGTGCTGGCCTCACCGGAACAGTTACAACGGTGGTTATGGTAGATACGATTCCACCGTTGGTTACCGTTGATCCTGTGACTCAAGATAACGTGGTTAATCTGACCGAATCTAATGGCGTTATCTTAGTGACTGGAACATCGGAACCAGGGGCTCACATCTCACTCAATTATGACGAGCAGCAATATACAACTACTGTCGATGCACAAGGTGTCTGGAGTATAGAATTACCGCCAAATGCATTAAGTAATATGAGTAATGGTATTTACACATTAACGATCACAGCTACTGATTCTGCTCAAAACAGTACCAGTGTAAGCGAGTCTGTGACAATGGCGCTTATTCCTCCAGCCCCTACGCTAAACGTCCCTTTCAATGACGATATTCTAAATAGCAATGATGTGAACCGCACTCAGCGGCTTAGTGGTGTAACTAATTCTTTTGGTGAAAACCAGACGGTTGTGGTGAATATTGGTGGTTTGAATGTCAATCAGCATGCCATAACGCAACGAGACAGCAATGGTAGATGGGAAATCGTTGTTGCTCCTGAAGCGGGTGGACATACTTATGTGGCTCAAGTTGATATTAATGGAAACTGGGTATTAGATTTACCCCCAGAGGTCCTTCAACAACTTGATAATGGAACAATCACGATTACGGTTGCTGCTGCTGATGGTCTGGGAAATTATGGTATCGCACCTCAACAAAACTTCTATGTGGATACGATACCACCTACTCTGATTTTGGATCCGGTAGCAATAGATAACATTATTAACGGCCCTGAGAGTATCAATCCTTTGGTCATAACTGGAAGTTATGCCGATCTGGAAATAGGGCAACCTATCACATTAGTGTTAAACAACATCACTTACACAACTGTTGCTGATGGCAGTGGTTTGTGGAGTATCGAGATCCCATCAATAGATCTAATCGCGCTCCCTCAGGGTGAGGTAGATATTGTACTGAGCGCTAGCGATCTGGCGAGGAATAATAGTACGCAAACTAAGTCAATCGCGGTGGATACACAAATATTTTTGACGGTTGATCCCGTCGCGGGCGATGACATCATTAATGCTGCCGAAGCGAGCTCCCCGGTGGTGGTCAGTGGAACTGCAGATGCGGCTGATAGCGGTCATACGGTGACCGTGACGCTGGGAGGCACTGAATATACCACTACGGTACAAACAGGTGGCGCGTGGAGCCTCTCCATCCCATCGGCGGATATCACCGCGCTGGCGGACGGCCCTTACGACCTGAGCGTCAGCCTGACCGATGCGGCGGGTAACAGCATCACGGTTGACCATTCCATTACCCTGTCTGCGGGGGCGGCGAACCTGCCGACGCTGACGCTGTCCCCGGTCTCCGGCGACGGTTACCTGAATGCCACCGAGGCCACCTCACCGCTGACCTTAAGCGGGACGTCGACCAATGTGACGTCGGGGCAGGTGGTGACGTTGGTGTTAAACGGGGTGACTTACACCGCCACGGTGGGTATCGACGGCACGTGGAGCACCACGGTGCCGGTGGCGGATTTGGATAACATGACTGACGACAGCTATCAGGTGACCGCCACGGTGAGTGATACCGCCGGTAACCCGGCGTCGGATAGCCAGCCGTTGGTGTTAATCACCGACAGCGCCAATCTGCCAACCCTGAGCGTCAATCCGGTGACGGCGGACGACATTGTCTCGGCGACCGAGAGCCAAAGCGACCTGACGGTCAGCGGGGGCAGCACAAATCTACAAGTAGGACAGTTGGTGACGGTGACCATCAACGACATTGATTACACCGGCACGGTAGGTGCGGGCGGCAGTTGGAGCGTCACGGTACCGACCGCGGACGCTCAGGCCCTGTCCCAAGGCAGCGTAGCCATTGCGGTGAGCGCACAAGATATCGCCGGTAACCCGGCCACGGCGTCAGACAGCTTTACCGTCGACACCCTAGTCAATCTGACGGTGGGCGTGGTCGCCGGTGACGACATCATTAACGCCGCCGAAGCCGCCGCACCGGTGGTGGTGAGCGGAACGGCGGATGTGGCTGACAGCGGTCAGACCGTGACGGTCACCCTCGACGGGACCAGTTATACCACCACGGTGCAGAGCGACGGCAGTTGGAGCCTCGCCATCCCATCGGCGGATATCACCGCGCTGGCGGACGGCCCTTACGACCTGAGCGTCAGCCTGACCGATGCGGCGGGGAACAGCATTACGGTTGACCATTCCATTACCCTGTCTGCGGGGGCGGCGAACCTGCCGACGCTGACGCTGTCCCCGGTCTCCGGCGACGGTTACCTGAATGCCACCGAGGCCACCTCACCGCTGACCTTAAGCGGGACGTCGACCAATGTGACGTCGGGGCAGGTGGTGACGTTGGTGTTAAACGGGGTGACTTACACCGCCACGGTGGGTATCGACGGCACGTGGAGCACCACGGTGCCGGTGGCGGATTTGGATAACATGACTGACGACAGCTATCAGGTGACCGCCACGGTGAGTGATACCGCCGGTAACCCGGCGTCGGATAGCCAGCCGTTGGTGTTAATCACCGACAGCGCCAATCTGCCAACCCTGAGCGTCAATCCGGTGACGGCGGACGACATTGTCTCGGCGACCGAGAGCCAAAGCGACCTGACGGTCAGCGGGGGCAGCACAAATCTACAAGTAGGACAGTTGGTGACGGTGACCATCAACGACATTGATTACACCGGCACGGTAGGTGCGGGCGGCAGTTGGAGCGTCACGGTACCGACCGCGGACGCTCAGGCCCTGTCCCAAGGCAGCGTAGCCATTGCGGTGAGCGCACAAGATATCGCCGGTAACCCGGCCACGGCGTCAGACAGCTTTACCGTCGACACCCTAGTCAATCTGACGGTGGGCGTGGTCGCCGGTGACGACATCATTAACGCCGCCGAAGCCGCCGCACCGGTGGTGGTGAGCGGAACGGCGGATGTGGCTGACAGCGGTCAGACCGTGACGGTCACCCTCGACGGGACCAGTTATACCACCACGGTGCAGAGCGACGGCAGTTGGAGCCTCGCCATCCCATCGGCGGATATCACCGCGCTGGCGGACGGCCCTTACGACCTGAGCGTCAGCCTGACCGATGCGGCGGGGAACAGCATTACGGTTGACCATTCCATTACCCTGTCTGCGGGGGCGGCGAACCTGCCGACGCTGACGCTGTCCCCGGTCTCCGGCGACGGTTACCTGAATGCCACCGAGGCCACCTCACCGCTGACCTTAAGCGGGACGTCGACCAATGTGACGTCGGGGCAGGTGGTGACGTTGGTGTTAAACGGGGTGACTTACACCGCCACGGTGGGTATCGACGGCACGTGGAGCACCACGGTGCCGGTGGCGGATTTGGATAACATGACTGACGACAGCTATCAGGTGACCGCCACGGTGAGTGATACCGCCGGTAACCCGGCGTCGGATAGTCAGCCGTTGGTGTTAATCACCGACAGCGCCAATCTGCCAACCCTGAGCGTCAATCCGGTGACGGCGGACGACATTGTCTCGGCGACCGAGAGCCAAAGCGACCTGACGGTCAGCGGGGGCAGCACAAATCTACAAGTAGGACAGTCGGTGACGGTGACCATCAACGACATTGATTACACCGGCACGGTAGGTGCGGGCGGCAGTTGGAGCGTCACGGTACCGACCGCGGACGCTCAGGCCCTGTCCCAAGGCAGCATAGCCATTGCGGTGAGCGCACAAGATATCGCCGGTAACCCGGCCACGGCCTCAGACAGCTTTACCGTCGACACCTTGGTGAATCTGACGGTGGGCGTGGTCGCCGGTGACGATATCATTAACGCCGCCGAAGCCGCCGCACCCGTGGTGGTGAGCGGAACGGCGGATGTGGCTGACAGCGGTCAGACCGTGACGGTCATTCTGGATGGCACAACTTATACCACCACGGTGCAAAGCGACGGCAGTTGGAGCCTCTCCATCCCATCGGCGGATATCACCGCACTGGCGGACGGCCCTTACGACCTGAGCGTCAGCCTGACCGATGCGGCGGGGAACAGCATTACGGTTGACCATTCCATTACCCTGTCTGCGGGGGCGGCGAACCTGCCGACGCTGACGCTGTCCCCGGTCTCCGGCGACGGTTACCTGAATGCCACCGAGGCCACCTCACCGCTGACCTTAAGCGGGACGTCGACCAATGTGACGTCGGGGCAGGTGGTGACGTTGGTGTTAAACGGGGTGACTTACACCGCCACGGTGGGTATCGACGGCACGTGGAGCACCACGGTGCCGGTGGCGGATTTGGATAACATGACTGACGACAGCTATCAGGTGACCGCCACGGTGAGTGATACCGCCGGTAACCCGGCGTCGGACAGCCAGCCGTTGGTGTTAATCACCGACAGCGCCAATCTGCCAACCCTGAGCGTCAATCCGGTGACGGCGGACGACATTGTCTCGGCGACCGAGAGCCAAAGCGACCTGACGGTCAGCGGGGGCAGCACAAATCTACAAGTAGGACAGTCGGTGACGGTGACCATCAACGACATTGATTACACCGGCACGGTAGGCGCGGGCGGCAGTTGGAGCGTCACGGTACCGACCGCGGACGCTCAGGCCCTGTCCCAAGGCAGCATAGCCATTGCGGTGAGCGCACAAGATATCGCCGGTAACCCGGCCACGGCCTCAGACAGCTTTACCGTCGACACCTTGGTGAATCTGACGGTGGGCGTGGTGGCGGGGGATGACATCATTAACGCCGCCGAAGCGAGCTCCCCGGTGGTGGTGAGCGGAACGGCGGATGCGGCTGACAGCGGTCAGACCGTGACGGTCATTCTGGATGGCACAACTTATACCACCACGGTGCAGAGCGACGGCGCGTGGAGCCTCTCCATCCCATCGGCGGATATCACCGCGCTGGCGGACGGCCCTTACGACCTGAGCGTCAGCCTGACCGATGCGGCGGGAAACAGCATCACGGTTGACCATTCCATTACCCTGTCTGCGGGGGCGGCGAACCTGCCGACGCTGACGCTGTCCCCGGTCTCCGGCGATGGCTACCTGAATGCCACCGAGGCCACCTCACCGCTGACCTTAAGCGGGACGTCGACCAATGTGACGTCGGGGCAGGTGGTGACGTTGGTGTTAAACGGGGTGACTTACACCGCCACGGTGGGTATCGACGGCACGTGGAGCACCACGGTGCCGGTGGCGGATTTGGATAACATGACTGACGACAGCTATCAGGTGACCGCCACGGTGAGTGATACCGCCGGTAACCCGGCGTCGGATAGTCAGCCGTTGGTGTTAATCACCGACAGCGCCAATCTGCCAACCCTGAGCGTCAATCCGGTGACGGCGGACGACATTGTCTCGGCGACCGAGAGCCAAAGCGACCTGACGGTCAGCGGGGGCAGCACAAATCTACAAGTAGGACAGTCGGTGACGGTGACCATCAACGACATTGATTACACCGGCACGGTAGGTGCGGGCGGCAGTTGGAGCGTCACGGTACCGACCGCGGACGCTCAGGCCCTGTCCCAAGGCAGCATAGCCATTGCGGTGAGCGCACAAGATATCGCCGGTAACCCGG
The DNA here is from genome assembly GCF_003096015.2 of Limnobaculum parvum. Taxonomy (NCBI): domain Bacteria; kingdom Pseudomonadati; phylum Pseudomonadota; class Gammaproteobacteria; order Enterobacterales; family Budviciaceae; genus Limnobaculum; species Limnobaculum parvum. The sequence goes on from NZ_CP029185.2 coordinate 550,362, forward strand.
CCACGGCCTCAGACAGCTTTACCGTCGACACCTTGGTGAATCTGACGGTGGGCGTGGTCGCCGGTGACGATATCATTAACGCCGCCGAAGCCGCCGCACCCGTGGTGGTGAGCGGAACGGCGGATGTGGCTGACAGCGGTCAGACCGTGACGGTCATTCTGGATGGCACAACTTATACCACCACGGTGCAAAGCGACGGCAGTTGGAGCCTCTCCATCCCATCGGCGGATATCACCGCACTGGCGGACGGCCCTTACGACCTGAGCGTCAGCCTGACCGATGCGGCGGGGAACAGCATTACGGTTGACCATTCCATTACCCTGTCTGCGGGGGCGGCGAACCTGCCGACGCTGACGCTGTCCCCGGTCTCCGGCGACGGTTACCTGAATGCCACCGAGGCCACCTCACCGCTGACCTTAAGCGGGACGTCGACCAATGTGACGTCGGGGCAGGTGGTGACGTTGGTGTTAAACGGGGTGACTTACACCGCCACGGTGGGTATCGACGGCACGTGGAGCACCACGGTGCCGGTGGCGGATTTGGATAACATGACTGACGACAGCTATCAGGTGACCGCCACGGTGAGTGATACCGCCGGTAACCCGGCGTCGGACAGCCAGCCGTTGGTGTTAATCACCGACAGCGCCAATCTGCCAACCCTGAGCGTCAATCCGGTGACGGCGGACGACATTGTCTCGGCGACCGAGAGCCAAAGCGACCTGACGGTCAGCGGGGGCAGCACAAATCTACAAGTAGGACAGTCGGTGACGGTGACCATCAACGACATTGATTACACCGGCACGGTAGGCGCGGGCGGCAGTTGGAGCGTCACGGTACCGACCGCGGACGCTCAGGCCCTGTCCCAAGGCAGCATAGCCATTGCGGTGAGCGCACAAGATATCGCCGGTAACCCGGCCACGGCCTCAGACAGCTTTACCGTCGACACCTTGGTGAATCTGACGGTGGGCGTGGTGGCGGGGGATGACATCATTAACGCCGCCGAAGCGAGCTCCCCGGTGGTGGTGAGCGGAACGGCGGATGCGGCTGACAGCGGTCAGACCGTGACGGTCATTCTGGATGGCACAACTTATACCACCACGGTGCAGAGCGACGGCGCGTGGAGCCTCTCCATCCCATCGGCGGATATCACCGCGCTGGCGGACGGCCCTTACGACCTGAGCGTCAGCCTGACCGATGCGGCGGGAAACAGCATCACGGTTGACCATTCCATTACCCTGTCTGCGGGGGCGGCGAACCTGCCGACGCTGACGCTGTCCCCGGTCTCCGGCGATGGCTACCTGAATGCCACCGAGGCCACCTCACCGCTGACCTTAAGCGGGACGTCGACCAATGTGACGTCGGGGCAGGTGGTGACGTTGGTGTTAAACGGGGTGACTTACACCGCCACGGTGGGTATCGACGGCACGTGGAGCACCACGGTGCCGGTGGCGGATTTGGATAACATGACTGACGACAGCTATCAGGTGACCGCCACGGTGAGTGATACCGCCGGTAACCCGGCGTCGGATAGTCAGCCGTTGGTGTTAATCACCGACAGCGCCAATCTGCCAACCCTGAGCGTCAATCCGGTGACGGCGGACGACATTGTCTCGGCGACCGAGAGCCAAAGCGACCTGACGGTCAGCGGGGGCAGCACAAATCTACAAGTAGGACAGTCGGTGACGGTGACCATCAACGACATTGATTACACCGGCACGGTAGGTGCGGGCGGCAGTTGGAGCGTCACGGTACCGACCGCGGACGCTCAGGCCCTGTCCCAAGGCAGCATAGCCATTGCGGTGAGCGCACAAGATATCGCCGGTAACCCGGCCACGGCCTCAGACAGCTTTACCGTCGACACCTTGGTGAATCTGACGGTGGGCGTGGTGGCGGGGGATGACATCATTAACGCCGCCGAAGCGAGCTCCCCGGTGGTGGTGAGCGGAACGGCGGATGCGGCTGACAGCGGTCAGACCGTGACGGTTATCCTCGACGGGACCAGTTATACCACCACGGTGCAAAGCGACGGCGCGTGGAGCCTCTCCATCCCATCGGCGGATATCACCGCACTGGCGGACGGCCCTTACGACCTGAGCGTCAGCCTGACCGATGCGGCGGGGAACAGCATCACGGTTGACCATTCCATTACCCTGTCTGCGGGGGCGGCGAACCTGCCGACGCTGACGCTGTCCCCGGTCTCCGGCGACGGTTACCTGAATGCCACCGAGGCCACCTCACCGCTGACCTTAAGCGGGACGTCGACCAATGTGACGTCGGGGCAGGTGGTGACGTTGGTGTTAAACGGGGTGACTTACACCGCCACGGTAGGTATCGACGGCACGTGGAGCACCACGGTGCCGGTGGCGGATTTGGATAACATGACTGACGACAGCTATCAGGTGACCGCCACGGTGAGTGATACCGCCGGTAACCCGGCGTCGGATAGTCAGCCGTTGGTGTTAATCACCGACAGCGCCAATCTGCCAACCCTGAGCGTCAATCCGGTGACGGCGGACGACATTGTCTCGGCGACCGAGAGCCAAAGCGACCTGACGGTCAGCGGGGGCAGCACAAATCTACAAGTAGGACAGTTGGTGACGGTGACCATCAACGACATTGATTACACCGGCACGGTAGGCGCAGGCGGCAGTTGGAGCGTGACGGTACCGACCGCGGACGCTCAGGCCCTGTCCCAAGGCAGCGTAGCCATTGCGGTGAGCGCACAAGATATCGCCGGTAACCCGGCCACGGCGTCAGACAGCTTTACCGTCGACACCTTGGTGAATCTGACGGTGGGCGTCGTCGCCGGTGACGACATTATTAACGCCGCCGAAGCCGCCGCACCCGTGGTGGTGAGCGGAACGGCGGATGTGGCTGACAGCGGTCAGACCGTGACGGTCATTCTGGATGGCACAACTTATACCACCACGGTGCAGAGCGACGGCGCGTGGAGCCTCTCCATCCCATCGGCGGATATCACCGCGCTGGCGGATGGCCCTTACGACCTGAGCGTCAGCCTGACCGATGCGGCGGGGAACAGCATCACGGTTGACCATTCCATTACCCTGTCTGCGGGGGCGGCGAACCTGCCGACGCTGACGCTGACCCCGGTCTCCGGCGATGGCTACCTGAATGCCACCGAGGCCACCTCACCGCTGACCTTAAGCGGGACGTCGACCAATGTGACGTCAGGGCAGGTGGTGACGTTGGTGTTAAACGGGGTGACTTACACCGCCACGGTAGGTATCGACGGCACGTGGAGCACCACGGTGCCGGTGGCGGATTTGGATAACATGACTGACGACAGCTATCAGGTGACCGCCACGGTGAGTGATACCGCCGGTAACCCGGCGTCGGATAGTCAGCCGTTGGTGTTAATCACCGACAGCGCCAATCTGCCAACCCTGAGCGTCAATCCGGTGACGGCGGACGACATTGTCTCGGCGACCGAGAGCCAAAGCGACCTGACGGTCAGCGGGGGCAGCACAAATCTACAAGTAGGACAGTTGGTGACGGTGACCATCAACGACATTGATTACACCGGCACGGTAGGCGCGGGCGGCAGTTGGAGCGTGACGGTACCGACCGCGGACGCTCAGGCCCTGTCCCAAGGCAGCATAGCCATTGCGGTGAGCGCACAAGATATCGCCGGTAACCCGGCCACGGCGTCAGACAGCTTTACCGTCGACACCCTAGTCAATCTGACGGTGGGCGTCGTGGCGGGGGATGACATTATTAATACTATCGAGGCAGGAGCGCCAGTGGTAGTCAGTGGGACGGCGGATGCGGCCGACAGCGGCCAAACGGTGACGGTTATCCTCGACGGGACCAGTTATACCACCACGGTGCAAAGCGACGGCGCGTGGAGCCTCTCCATCCCATCGGCGGATATCACCGCACTGGCGGACGGCCCTTACGACCTGAGCGTCAGCCTGACCGATGCGGCGGGGAACAGCATTACTGTGGACCATAGCATCACGGTAGATGTGCACACTAATCTGCCTACCATAACTATCAATGCGCTTACTGGTGATAACTATATTAATGCGCAGGAAATCACCCAAGCGATGACCGTCACGGGAAATACGACTAACGTTGAAGAAGGTCAGATGGTTATGATTAACCTTAATGGCCAGAATTATACGGGAACGGTACAGGAAGACGGATCTTGGAGCCTAGTGGTACCCGCAGAGGATATGGGGGCCTTATTGGATAGGGAATATACGATAACAGGTAGCGTCTCGGATGTGAGTGGTAATTCGGTAACTATCCTTGGAGGACTGACTGTAGATACTCAGATTGCGCTGAATATTAATACAGTCGCCGGGGATGATATTATTGATAATACTGAGGCTGCCTTGCCTGTGACCATCAACGGAACAGCCTCGCCAGAGGATATCAATATTATTGTCACGGTGACACTCAATGGTGTGGAATATACCACCGCTATACTAACTGGCGGTATCTGGAGTCTGGACATTCCAGCAGCTGATATTCAGGCTCTTCCCGATGGCCCTTATACCTTGACAGCCGCCTATATCGATGGTGCCTTAAATAGCATTTCAGTTAGTCACAATATTACCATTGATGCATCAGCACCTCTCTCGCTAACCATTAATGATATTAGTGATAATAACTATATAAACTCCTTTGAAATTAATCAGGATTTATTGATTAGTGGTACGTCTACTGGCGTAGCGGCAGGTCGAACCGTAACGGTTACTTTCAACAATCTTGATTACACGGCTATCGTTCAAACCGATGGTAGTTGGAGTTTGAGTGTCCCTGCACTTTCAGTGGGCGCAACCCCGGATAATGTTTATGTTGTTTCGGCAAGTGTTACCAATACCAGCGGTACTGAAGCGACGGCTGAACATGTTGTCATTGTGGATACTTATATAGCGTTAACGATTGAGCCGATAACGGGAGATGACATCGTTAACGCCGCCGAGCTTACGGGGCCAGTAAGGATTTTCGGTATCGCTTCCGGGGATGATGTCAGCTCAGTGATCACGCTGACTATGGGTACTTTTTCTTATACTATCAATCCAAATCTTAGTGGTGCCTGGAGTTTTGAAATTCCGGCTGCTGATTTAGTCAGTCTTGGCGCTGGAAATTTTAACTTACATGCCACAATGGGCGATTTATCCGGTAATGTAATAGCAATTGACCATCCCTTCACGATTAGCACCAGTACTCCGGCATTAGCCATTGATGCGATTACCGGAGATGATTATATCAATGCACTGGAAGCCAACTCCCCTATCGCGATAGGGGGGAGTACCGTTGGGATAGAGGCGGGCCAGATAGTAACCATTACGCTGAATGGCATTTCTTATACAGCCACCGTAGGATCAGACGGTAGTTGGAGTACGAATGTTCCAGTCGGGGATATACAAGCCTTGCCCGATAATGCCTATTCGATAACGGGTACAGTCAGTACGGTTGGTGGCAATGATGCTGATACCAGCAGAGTGTTGACGTTTATGACTGAAACGGTAAACCAGCCAACGCTGAGCATTAATTCGGTGACGGCAGATAACACCCTTAGCGCCAATGAAATTACTACCGATTTAGTTATTACGGGAAGTAGTACTCATATTCATCCTGGGCTGAGTATTGTTGTGACGTTAAACGGCGATACTTATTCAGGACAGGTAGGTAGTAACGGTAATTGGCAGATAACAGTACCCGTAGCTGCTTTGGAAGCCTTACCACAAGGAAGTGTGTCTTTGGAGGTGACGTCACACGATCTAGCGGGAAACTCTGCCACTCAAAGTAGTAATTTTACCGTTGATACTGAAGCTGCGAGATTATCGACCTTATTTTCACTGATGACAACCGAACAGAATATTGATGGTTATCATTCCCATACTGATTCTCAAATGGTTGATGAAAATATGACGGGTAGTGTCAGTGGCATAAATAGTCCGATATTTAGTTATCCTCTTATTGATCTGATTGAGCCAACGCAAACTGGCTCACAAATAAATCATTCAGCTAACAATGCTGAGTCACAAGGACTAGAACACCATTTGCCTGAGCATTTCGAAGACAAAGATGGTCAACATAGCGTTCTTCTGATCTCTGCTGAAGATGAAGATAGTGGTTATATCACATTATTTAATTCGCCAGAGGAAATCAGGAATGCCAACGTGCAGCATACTTATGCAATGGAGAGCCAATCTTTTGATGTATACCATAGTGTATCACTGGGGTTGGATAATACTTTAACTCAAGAAAACATATACATGTAAATAGGTTAACTAATATTAGCGGTAAGTGTTCTATTGGTAATAAATTTGAACAATGCCAGTTATCGTTACCGCTTTTACTGCTCTACAAAAAGAGGACACATATTGTGTCCTCTCAGATTGATGACAAAGTCTGATGGTGCCGTTAGCGTATTGCTCATTAAAACAAAACGTCCCGAAAATACGCGGGACGTTAATTATTTAATATTTCTGCGTGGTGTTATTGATCAATTTGATAATTCGGCAAATTTGGTTCGAATTTCTTCTTCAGGTAAATCAATACCAATGAATACCATGGTGCTTTTTTGTTCTTCATCTGGAAGCCACTCACGATCCCAATCGGCATTATACAGGCGTTGTACACCCTGAAATAGTAGACGGCGCGGCTCGTCTTTTATCAACAGAATTCCCTTATAACGCAGTAAATTGTCGGCAAATTTCACCAGAAGGTTTTCCATGACCTCTGATATTTGCATCAGTTCTATCGGTTGGTCGTGATAGATCACGATTGACTGAATATTATTTTGCGGTTGAGGAATGCGGCGAAAGATCGGTGTTGGTGCAGTAACATTCATTTTGTCATTAAGCACAAAGCCTTCGATATCGAATAATACACTGAGGTCGATATTGCCATGCGTCACTTTATGAATGGGGGCACGAGCGTTCATTAACTGTAGCCGTTGGATTAGCGCTTCGTTATCGGGCGCAACATCGGTTTTGGTCAGCAAAATGCGATCGGCATAGCCGACTTGTGCTTGTGAGATAGTAAACTGGTTCAGTTGCTGGTCAGCATGTACGGCATCGACTAATGTGAGAATGCCATCTAACAGAAAACGTTGGCAAATAAGCTCATGGGCAAAAAAGGCTTGAGTAATAGGACCTGGGTCGGCCATACCGGTGCATTCAATAACCAACCGGTCAAATTCCAACTGGTTTTTATCCACGCCATCTAATAGGTCCAGCAGGGCGTCTTCCAGTTCATTTGATTTACTGCAACAGATGCAGCCGTTGCTGAGGGTGGTGATGCGACTGGCCCGATCGCCAATGATGGTATTGTCTATCGGTACTTCACCAAATTCATTTTCAATAACGGCAATTTTGTAACCGTGATTTTCATTCAGAATATGGCGTAACAGTGTGGTTTTACCTGCACCCAAAAAGCCTGTCAGGATAGTGACTGCAATGGGTTTCATATTGAATCCTCAATGTTGATTAGCAGCAGCGCATTCCACCTTTACCGTCAGCACCGTAGCGGGCATCTTGACGTTCGCGGAAAAACTCTTCATAAGTCATCGGCGTTTGGTCCGGGTGAGTGAGCTTTATATGTTGAACATAATTATCATAGTCAGGCACACCGATTAACATACGCGCGGCTTGCCCCAGATATTTACCAGCTTGACCGAGATTTCCAAACATTTTGTTCTCCAGGAAAATACGCTACAGAGATTATCAGTAAACCTGATGGATAATGGGCGCAGTATTTGCTGCGCCCATGAGTATCAGATCTTAAGTTGTCTTGAATACGACATCATACACATGATGTCGCGTATCCACGACGCATATTAATGGTGCGAAGAAATCTGAATGCCGCCTTCAGGAACTGGCACAAAAGGCGTTTCCTGGTCGGTACGTTCTGATTTTTTATGTGCAGCCATCGCAGTTTTGATACCGTAGAAAATGATGCTGTAAACCACTAACAGGAACAGGATGCTTAAACCAGCGTTAGTGTAGTTGTTGACTACAATGTGGTTCATGTTAGCAATCTGTTGTGCAGTCAGGTTAGCGCCACCATCAGCGATCTTCTGCTTATAGTTGTTAGCCTGGAAGAAGAAGCCTTCTAACTGTGGATTGTTGCTCAGCAGTTTTAGACCCAGTGCATAAGTGGTACAGATTAACAGCCAAATAGCTGGAATCACAGTAACCCAAATGTACTTGGCACGCTTCATCTTAATCAGTACAACGGTACTCAGAACCAGAGCAACAGCAGCTAACATCTGGTTGGAGATACCGAACAGAGGCCACAGGCTCTTAACGCCGCCTAATGGATCCACTACGCCTTGATACAGTAAGTAACCCCAAAGACCAACACAACCCGCTGTACCGACGATACCGGCAATCAGAGAATCCGTTTTCTTCAGGAATGGTACAAAGTTACCCAGCAGGTCTTGCAGCATGAAGCGGCCAGAACGCGTACCGGCATCCAGAGCAGTCAGGATGAACAGTGCTTCAAACAGAATACCAAAGTGGTACCAGAAGCCCATGTTTGCAGCAGGGATGATCTGATGGAATACGTGTGCAATACCAACAGCTAATGTTGGAGCACCACCCGCACGGTTCAGTACTGAAGGTTCACCGATATCTTTAGCAGTTTGCAGGATTTGATCAGGACTAATGACAAAACCCCAAGAGCTAACGGTAGCCGCAGCATGGGTAGTTACGTCACGCAGTGACTCCATGATCATTGGCGCATCTGAAGTACCCAATCTGTGCAGGTCTGGCATGGTGATGCCTAACGCTGCTGGCGGGGTATTCATTGCAAAGTACAGACCTGGCTCGATAATAGAAGCCGCGATCAGAGCCATGATAGCTACGAAAGATTCCATCAGCATTGCACCGTAACCGATAAAGCGAGAGTCGGTTTCGCAAGCCAGCAGTTTTGGTGTAGTACCAGAAGAAATCAGTGCGTGGAAGCCAGAAACAGCACCACAGGCAATAGTAATAAACAGGAATGGGAACAGTGAACCTTTCCAAACTGGACCTGTACCGTCAACGAACTGCGTTACTGCAGGCATTTTCAGGTCTGGGTTCAGGATCACGATACCAATTGCTAAACCAACGATAACGCCGATTTTCAGGAAGGTCGCCAGATAATCGCGTGGTGCCAGAATCAACCATACAGGCAGTAAGGCAGAAATAAAGGCATAACCAATCAGCGTATAGGTAATAGTGGTGTCTTTAAATGTCAGAGCAGGGCCCCAGTATGGGTCATGGGCAATAACGCCACCGAACCAGATGGATGCAACTAACAGAATGATACCGATAACCGAAATTTCGCCCACACGACCTGGGCGTAAGAAGCGCATGTAAACACCCATAAACAGCGCGATCGGTACAGTAGAACATACGGTGAACACACCCCATGGGCTTTCGGCCAAGGCTTTAACAACGATAAGAGCCAGTACCGCCAAAATGATGATCATAATCAGGAAGCAGCCAAACAGCGCGATAGTTCCCGGAACCGGGCCCATTTCCTTTTTAATGATCTCACCCAGAGAAGCACCATTACGGCGTGAGGAGATAAACAGTACCATGAAGTCTTGTACTGCACCTGCTAATACCACACCGGCGAGTAGCCATAGGGTACCAGGCAGATAACCAACTTGTGCAGCTAATACAGGACCAACTAAAGGACCCGCACCAGCGATAGCAGCAAAGTGGTGACCAAACAGGACTTTCTTGTTAGTTGGTACATAGTTCAGACCGTCATTATTGATGACGGCTGGTGTTGCACGATTTGGGTTCAATTGCATCACTTTAGAAGCGATGTAAAGGCTGTAGTAGCGGTATGCCACCAGATAAACCGATACCGAAGCAACGATAATCCACAGGGCACTGATGTGCTCACCACGGCGCAGGGCAACTACGCCCAAGCAAGATGCACCGAGTATTGCCAACAATATCCATGGGATATGTTTTAATATTCCCTCTCTTTTCATGAGGTATCCTTTCTTCCTAATCTGTAATAAATTGAGTAATTAGCCCGGTTATATGTCGTTTTAAGCAAATCGTTGCCTGCTCCGGACAAACGTCCTTTCCACCCTCATGATGATAAATAAGGGGGGAATATACTAGTGACGGCTCATTATCATTGCGCGCGTCAAGGGAGAACATCCCAATTTGAGTCAGCGGTTTGATCTACAGGCTAAGCGGTTAAAATCGCATGGTGAGTGGTTGAGTGTTCAGCCTACCGGTAGAGCGGCGGTGGTTGATTAATCAAATAGCGTGTTTTCTTGTTGTGTGGCTTATTCTGAACATTTTGAGAATGAATACGGTGATGTACCAATGGATAAAATTTTGATTTCTTCCAGCGGAGTCCGTATTATCAGCGTATCTGAGGTGTTTATATTGTCATTAAGTTATCGTATGCAAATATAAAAGATGCAGTAATTGGATTTAGACAGGCGAGGCTGGTTAATGTTTATTATTAGCCAATTGCATTAGTATTTAAGGCCTGTCCCATAAGCATTACCTTTTGAACATTTGCGTTTTGCAGGTGGTTAGCGTATTATACGCATCGTTCGGACGCGGGGTGGAGCAGCCTGGTAGCTCGTCGGGCTCATAACCCGAAGGTCGTCGGTTCAAATCCGGCCCCCGCAACCATTTTCCCTAGTTTATTTTCAAATAGAGCAGCGGCAGATTGTTGCGGCTGTTTATTCGAAAAGATACTCACTGTGTTAGTGGCTCAATCGCTTTCTCAGTAACAGGGTCCAGTTGCAAAAGCCCCGACTTATCGGGGTTTTTTGTTATTAGACAGCAGAATCACTGGGCTTTATGCCCTTTTTTTATGTCTTGGGGGTGGGGTTGGCCACGCTAGAGCAGAAGTTGACAGAGTTGATAAGCGCACCGGTAGAAGCATTAGGCTTTGAACTGGTTGGAATTGAGTTCATCCGTGGGCGTCAATCGACACTGCGTATCTACATTGACAGTGAAAACGGTATTAATGTTGATGATTGCGCCGATGTCAGTCATCAGGTCAGTGCGGTGTTGGATGTTGAAGATCCAATTACCACGGCCTATAACCTGGAGGTATCGTCTCCGGGCCTAGAAAGACCGTTATTCACAACAGCTCACTATGAGCGCTTTATCAATGAAGACGTATCCCTGACTTTACGCATGGGTGTACAAAACCGTCGTAGATGGGCAGGCAAGATTAAATCCGTCGAGGGTGAAATGATAACTCTTGATGTGGAAGGTAAAGATGAAGTATTCGCGCTGAGCAATATTCAGAAAGCGAATCTGGTCCCCCACTTTTAGAGCTCATATGAGGCAACTAGATGAATAAAGAGATTCTGGCTGTTGTTGAAGCGGTTTCTAATGAAAAGGCGCTTCCTCGTGAGAAAATTTTCGAGGCGCTAGAAACAGCTCTGGCAACAGCAACTAAGAAAAAGTATGAGCAAGAAATTGACGTACGCGTAAGTATCGATCACCGTTCCGGCGATTTTGATACTTTCCGTCGCTGGATGGTGGTTGAAACCGTTACTCTGCCAACGCGTGAAATTACGTTAGATGCTGCTCGTCTTGATGAACCTGAAATTCAGGTTGGCGATTACGTTGAAGATCAAATTGAATCGGTAACGTTTGACCGTATCACAACCCAGACCGCGAAGCAGGTTATCGTACAAAAAGTACGTGAAGCTGAGCGCGCTATGGTTGTTGAACAATTCCGTGAGTATGAAGGCGAAATTGTTACTGGCGTAGCTAAAAAAGTTAACCGTGATAGTATCATTCTTGATTTAGGTAACAACGCAGAAGCCGTTATCGGTCGTGAAGATATGTTACCGCGCGAAAACTTCCGCCCTGGTGACCGCGTTCGTGGCGTACTGTATATCGTTCGCCCGGAAGCCCGTGGTGCTCAGCTATTTATCAGCCGTTCACGCCCGGAAATGCTGATCGAACTGTTCCGCATTGAAGTACCGGAAATTGGCGAAGAAGTTATCGAGATTAAAGCAGCCGCCCGTGACCCAGGTTCTCGTGCGAAAATCGCAGTGAAAACCAACGATAAGCGTATCGACCCAGTTGGTGCTTGTGTTGGTATGCGCGGTGCACGTGTACAAGCCGTTTCAGGTGAACTGGGCGGTGAGCGTATTGATATCGTGCTATGGGATGATAATCCAGCACAGTTTGTGATTAATGCGATGGCCCCCGCAGACGTGGCCTCTATCGTTGTTGACGAAGATAGACATACCATGGATATCGCTGTAGAAGCCGGTAATTTGGCTCAGGCGATTGGTCGTAACGGTCAAAACGTTCGTCTTGCTGCTCAGCTAACTGGCTGGGAGCTGAACGTGATGACAACCGAAGAGTTACATGCAAAACATCAGGCAGAAACGTACGCTGCGATTGATGCCTTTACCAAGTATCTGGATATCGATGAAGATTTCGCCACGCTACTGGTACAGGAAGGTTTCTCATCTCTGGAAGAGTTGGCCTATGTGCCGGTGAAAGAGCTGTTAGAAATTGACGGTCTGGATGAAGACACCATTGAAGCGTTACGTACCCGTGCTAAAAATGCGTTAACGACGCTGGCATTAGCGCAGGAAGAGAGCCTTGGCGACAACAAGCCGGCAGAAGATTTATTAAGTCTGCCTAATCTTGATCGTTCTATGGCGTACAAATTGGCTGCGAAAGGCGTTTGTACGTTAGAAGACCTTGCAGAGCAAGGTGTTGACGATTTGACAGATATTGATGGCCTGACCAGCGAGAAAGCTGGCGAGTTAATTATGGCCGCACGCAATATTTGTTGGTTTGGCGATCAAGAGTAATCACTGTAGCAGGAAGGAACAGCATGTCAGAAGTAACCGTAAAATCGCTGGCCGAAGAGATTCAAACTCCGGTAGACCGCCTGTTGCAGCAGTTTGCTGATGCAGGTATTAAAAAGTCTGTATCGGACTCTGTTACCCAGCAGGAAAAAGAAGCTTTGCTGGCGCACCTTAATCATGAACATGGTGGTGCACCAAGTAAACTTACGTTGCAGCGTAAAACCCATAGTACACTGAGTATTCCAAGTACCGGTGGTAAGAGTAAGTCTGTCCCGATTGAAGTACGTAAAAAACGGACTTATGTAAACCGCGACTCACAAGAAGCTCAGGAAGCAGAAGCACAGGCTGCACGCGAAGCGGAAGAATTAGCCCAACGCGAAGCAGAAGAGAAAGCCAAACGCGCTGCAGAAGAGCAGGCGAAACGCGAAGCGGAAGAGAAAGCCAAGCGTGACGCTGCTGCTAAGAAAGCGGCTGAAGAGAAAGCTAAAGTGGCGACAACAGCGAATAAATCTGCAGAAAAGGCTGAAAAACCAGCCCAGACGGAAAAAGCCCGTCGTGAAGCAGAAGCGGCAGAACTGAAGCGTAAAGCTGAAGAAGAGATGCAGCGCAAGGTTGAAGAAGATGCCAAACGCGTAGCGGAAGAAGCTCGCAAAATGGCAGAAGAGAATGAAGGTCGTTGGGCATCTGAATCGCAAGCAGAAGAGGTCGTAGAAGATTATCACGTCACTACATCTCACCATGCTCGTGAAGCCGAAGATGAGAACGATCGTAAAGTGGAAGGCGAACGTCGCGCTCGCGGTGGTAAATCAGGCAAGCCGAAGAAAGGGAATAAACTCTCTGAATCGAAAGCCGACCGTGAAGAGGCTCGCGCCGTTACCCGTGGTGGTAAAGGTAAGCGTAAGCCAAGCACATTACAACACAGCTTTAATAAACCGGCTCAGGTAGTAAACCGTGACGTAGTGATTGGTGAAACCATCACCGTTGCTGAGTTGGCAAACAAAATGGCAGTTAAAGGTTCTCAGGTTATTAAAACCATGATGAAACTGGGTGCCATGGCGACCATCAATCAGGTTATCGATCAGGAAACAGCCCAGCTGGTTGCTGAAGAGATGGGCCACAAAGTTATCCTGCGTCGTGAAAACGAGCTTGAAGAAGCGCTGATGAGCGACCGTGATACCAATGCAGCATTGGAGCCACGTGCACCGGTTGTTACCATCATGGGTCACGTAGACCACGGTAAAACATCCCTGCTGGACTATATCCGTTCAACTAAGGTGGCATCCGGCGAAGCGGGTGGTATTACCCAGCATATCGGTGCTTACCACGTTGAAACTGAAAACGGCATGATCACCTTCCTGGATACCCCAGGACACGCCGCATTTACCTCAATGCGTGCTCGTGGTGCTCAGGCAACGGATATCGTTGTTCTAGTGGTTGCGGCAGATGATGGCGTGATGCCACAGACTATCGAAGCTATTCAGCATGCTAAAGCGGCGAAAGTTCCTTTAGTGGTTGCAGTGAACAAGATCGATAAGCCAGAAGCCGATATGGATCGAGTCAAGCAAGAACTGTCTCAGCACAACGTTCTGCCTGAAGAGTGGGGCGGCGACACTCAGTTCATTCCTGTTTCTGCGAAAGTCGGTACCGGTATTGATGAGCTGCTGAATGCGATTCTGTTGCAGGCTGAAGTTCTGGAGCTGAAATCAGTACGTGAAGGCATGGCTAGTGGCGTGGTGATTGAATCATTCCTAGATAAAGGTCGTGGCCCTGTGGCAACGGTTCTGGTTCAGGAAGGTACACTGCGTAAAGGCGATATCGTTCTGTGTGGTTTCGAATATGGCCGCGTTCGCGCAATGCGTGATGAAGTGGGTCGTGAAATCAGTGAAGCTGGCCCATCTATTCCAGTAGAAATTCTGGGGCTGTCAGCGGTTCCTGCTGCCGGTGATGAAGCGACTGTGGTTCGTGATGAGAAGAAAGCGCGTGAAGTAGCTTTATATCGTCAGGGTAAATACCGCGAAGTGAAACTGGCTCGTCAGCAGAAGTCTAAACTGGAAAACATGTTTGCTAACATGGAAGAAGGTGATGTTTCTGAACTGAATATCGTTCTGAAAGCGGACGTTCAGGGTTCTACTGAAGCGATTTGTGAATCACTGTTGAACCTGTCTACTGATGAAGTGAAAGTGAAGATCGTTGGTTCAGGCGTCGGTGGTATTACTGAAACTGATGCTACTTTGGCTGCCGCGTCTAACGCAATCATTTTAGGCTTCAACGTGCGTGCTGATGCCTCTGCGCGTAAAGTAGTAGAAGCGGAAAGTTTGGATCTGCGTTACTACTCGGTTATTTATGACCTGATTGGCGAAGTGAAACAAGCCATGAGCGGTATGCTAGCGCCTGAATATAAACAGCAGATCATTGGTCTGGCTGAAGTGCGTGACGTATTCCGTTCACCGAAGTTTGGTTCCATCGCTGGTTGTATGGTGACTGAAGGTATTGTTAAACGTCATAACCCAATCCGCGTACTGCGTGACAACGTGGTTATCTATGAAGGCGAACTGGAATCCCTGCGTCGCTTTAAAGATGATGCCAGTGAAGTACGTAACGGTATGGAATGTGGTATCGGCGTGAAGAACTACAATGACGTTCGCGTTGGCGACCTGATTGAAGTGTTTGAAGTTATCGAGATTAAGCGGACTATCGCTTAATATCTATGGCTTAAAGTAGTATCCATTTGGGGGGCCTGGCGCCCCCCTCATTGTTTTGGAGATTATATTTATGGCAAGAGAATTTAGCCGGACTCAGCGCGTTTCTCAGGAGATGCAAAAAGAGATTGCCATCATTTTACAGCGTGAAGTCAAAGATCCGCGCATTGGAATGGCAACGGTTTCTGGTGTTGAACTTTCACGGGATCTGGCCTACGCCAAAGTATTCGTGACTTTCCTGAACGACAATGACGACGACGCCATCACAACAGGTCTGAAAGCCCTACAGGATGCATCTGGTTTTATCCGTTCGCTGTTAGGAAAGGCTATGCGTCTACGGGTTGTTCCTGAATTGACCTTTGCTTATGATAATTCACTGGTAGAAGGTATGCGCATGTCCAACCTAGTTACCAGCGTAGTAAAGAATGATGCCGAGCGCCGTGCGGCTGCCGGTGAGGATGAGGAAAAAGAGTAATGGGACGTCCTCGTCGTCGCGGTCGCGATATACATGGTGTTCTGCTGCTGGATAAGCCGACAGGCATAGGCTCCAACGATGTCCTGCAGAAGGTAAAACGTATCTTTAACGCCAATAAGGCGGGGCACACGGGTGCACTGGATCCGCTGGCTACGGGCATGTTGCCAATCTGTCTGGGAGAAGCCACTAAGTTCTCCCAGTTCTTATTGGATGCCGATAAACGTTATCGAGTGATCGCGCGGTTAGGGCAAAGAACGGATACCTCTGATTCTGATGGTGCTATCATTTCTGAACGTCCGGTTAACTTTACTCAAGCGCAACTTGATGGTGCGCTTGAGACTTTCCGTGGAGAATCAGACCAGATCCCATCAATGTATTCCGCATTGAAATATCAGGGTCGACCGCTGTATGAATATGCCCGGCAGGGAATCGACGTTCCGCGCGAATCCCGAAAAATCACAGTGTATGAACTGAAATTCATCCGCTGGGAAGGTAACGAGCTGGAGTTGGAAATCCATTGTTCCAAAGGTACTTATATTCGCACCATCGTTGATGATTTGGGTGAGTTACTGGGCTGTGGTGCTCATGTGATATACCTGCGCCGCCTAAATGTGGCGGACTACCCAACTGAACGGATGGTAACGTTAACTCAGCTTGAACAAATTGTTAATAGCGCCCAGGCTGAAGAACGCGCCCCGGCAGAAGATTTAGATCCACTGTTGCTACCAATGGATAGCGCCGTTGCTGATTTTCCGGAAGTTAACTTACTGCCAGTCATGGGCGTATACGTTAAACAAGGGCAAGCAGTACAAGTCGCCGGTGCCCCACGTAGTGGACTGGTGCGCATTACCGTAGGTGATGAACGCGAATTTATCGGCGTCGGCCAAATCGACGACGATGGTCGCGTAGCCCCCCGTCGTCTGGTAGTTGAAAACCCGGTTGAATGAGAGAATATGTTTCCACGTTTTGAGTTAGTTAGAAACTTAAACTGAGGGAGAGACCGCCGTTGGGGTCGACTTGGCGTAAGCCAACGAAGCGCCCCTAGGCGGGCTAGGCCTGAAGCTCTCCGATGCTAAGTACCGATGGTCTTCCGGCCGAGCACTTTGGTGATATGAGTACATGGATTTTACGGACGGAATATTCTCAGAAACTAATTTAAAGTGGAACCATTAACCACATAATTCCCACTATAATTGTCCCGCCGCCTTAATCGCCAGATACCGATTCACACTCTCAACCGCCAACTGCTGCGGCTGAACGTCCAGACAAAGTACACCCGCGCTACGCAATCGCGTTAATACCGCCTGACGCTTAGACTGATAACTCGCTGCCGCAGCGCGCAGCGCGGCATCCTGTTGATTATTAATCGGCATCGACGCCGCATTATCCAGCTCGGTTTCACGCAGGCTGGCAACCAATACCAGATGGCGCTTACTTAACAGTTTTACCGCAGCCAGCAGGCTTTGTTCATCTTCATCTCTTAAGTTGGTAAACAACACGACCAGTGAGCGCTTACGCTCTCGGGTAATCAGTGACTGGGCTGCAACTTCGAAATCGCTACTGGATAGAGTAGGTTGCAGATCGTACACCTCATGCAGTACTCGGTTAATGGCATTAACTGAGCGAACCGGTGGCAAATAACGCTCTGGACCACCTAGCGTGATCAAACCAACGGAATCACCATAACGCAACCCAACATACGAGAGCAGCAACACGGCATTTAACGCGTGGTCAAAATGCATCAACTCACCTTCGCTGGCACCCATACGGCGTCCGCAGTCCAGCATCATAATAATGCGTTGATTGCGTTCATCCTGATATTCCCGAGAGATCATTTTTCTCAGGCGGGTGGTGGCCTTCCAGTCTATTTGCCGCATGGCATCACCACTACGATACTCACGCAATTGTTCAAACTCCATACCCTGACCGCGTTTACGGAATTTATGAAATCCCATACCAGCCTGAGTAATGGTGGTTTGCAGTGCCATTTGAGTGATGGGTGCAAAGTTTGGAAAAACACTGACTTTTTGTGTCGAACCCACTAATGCCTGACGTTGCCATAATTGCAAGGGTGAAAATAGACGCAAATGAACACGACCAAACCATAAATCACCCCGCATTAATGGTTTGATTCGGTAAACAACCTGAGAAACGAGTAGAGGAGCAAGTGTCAGGTGAATGGTTCGATCGTCGTATTCACACTTTTCCGGCGGGCTGTCTTTCAATTGAATTTTTTGCCGAACAGATACCTGAGAGGTGACATATAACGTCACATTACGCCAGATGGTTTGCGGTAGACTGCCGGCAACTTCGCGTTCAATAACAGGTAAGGGTTGCCGATATAAACCGATAGCATCCAGAGTAACCAGCAGCAGGAGTGCTGCACCGCCTATCAGCCAGACAGGAAACAGCGAAGGTACGATGGTTGTGGGAATAGACCCACAGAACCAAAGACCTCCAAGTACCAGTAGCCGGTTAGAAGGCAGAATCATCTGCGAGGAGCCTCAATTTGGTCTAGCAAACGGTTGAGAATGTGCTCTTCTGTCAGCCCTTCAATTTCTGCATCAGGTGAAAGTGCGATACGGTGACGTAATGTCGGTATTGCCTGCTGCTTCACATCGTCAGGAGTAACAAAGTCACGACCGGCCAATATGGCACTGGCGCGGGCGGAGCGAATCAGCGCAATACCGCCGCGCGGGCCAGCTCCAGTGATGATACCTGGCCAGTTACGTGTCGTTCTGACAATACTTAATGCGTAATTCAACACGCTGTCATCAACTCGAATGCCGGCGGTAATTTTTTGTAAAGCAACAATCATTTCCGGGCTGGCAACCGCTTCGATTTTATCAACATCCAGACGATCGCCTACGCGTTCAAAGGTGCTGGCGGCAACTAATGCCAGTTCTTCCTGCTCGGTAGGGTAGTCAAACATCACGTGAAGTAAAAATCTATCCAACTGAGCTTCTGGCAGTGCATAGGTACCGTCTTGCTCAATCGGGTTCTGAGTAGCAATAACTAAGAAAGGCGGTGAAAGTTGAGCGGTTTCTCCTTCAATGGTTACCTGACCTTCTTGCATAACTTCCAGCAGCGCTGCCTGAGTTTTTGCCGGAGCACGGTTGATTTCATCCGCCAGCATCAGGTTGGTAAATACCGGCCCACGACGCACCACAAATTCAGATGCTTTCATATCATAAAACATATGACCGGTAACGTCGGCTGGCATTAAGTCTGGAGTAAACTGAATACGTGATGAATGACAACTACAGGCCTGAGCCAGCGCTTTAGCCAGTAAAGTTTTTCCTAGCCCCGGAACACCTTCAAGTAGCACATGACCGCCCGCCAGTAGTGCGCAAAGGATTTGTTCTACAACCTGTTCCTGGCCAATAAATACTTTGCGGATCTGTTCCTGAATACGCAGAATAATATCTGTTGCATCCTGAGGGGTCGTCGGGATAGTGGGTACCTGAGCGGCTGGTGAAAAGTAGCTATCCGTTGAGTTAAATTCCATAGTTTAGTCTCCTACTCGAACTGCTTTGCAGTGAGTTTAATCGGTCGATCAGCAGGCACAGGGTTTGGGCCGATTGGGTAAATTGGTTCAGGTACTGAACCTCCCCTTCCATCGCTTGATTAATAAGCCCGATGTCATAATGAGTTATATGTTCAATAAGTTGGGTGTCGCTACGGCTGCCAGTGTACTGAATGCGTAACGGTTGCAACAAGCGTAAAACCTCTTCCCTGAGCGGTGCGACCAGCCGTTCATAGTCGTAATTATGCAGATGGAAGTCAGCTACAGCTTTTAAATGTTCGGTAAGGCTGGGACGAGCAGGTGGTGGTGTAGGAATAAGCGCGCCAAAACGAGGGATGTAGCGCCATAGCACCAATAAGATGCAAAGTCCAAATGCCAACAATGTGTAAAGCGCATGTTCAACCAGCCAGCTTAATAAATTGGGCAAAGTGGCATAACGAACCAGGTAGAGGGTGTCATTTCTGTCTGGTAAGGTGGCAACATGTAACCAGAGTTTGGCATGGTCATATTGCTTAATATTGTCATTGCCGAACAGATTGAGTGGCACAACCGTCACCCACCCCTGTTCAAACTGAAACCGGCTGATAATATCCCATTCGCTTTTCGGTGATTCCGGAACGTTTTCTGTGGTTTTCGAGTCTACGTAAAAGCGAGGCGTGTCAGCGATATCAGCCACCATATTGTCTTTTTCAAAGACAATGGGTACACCAGCTCGTTTTTTGACGGGTGTATCATTCTCTTTTTCTTTTTCTTTTTCTTTTTCAGGTACTTTAACCGTGACTAGCTTAACGGGTGCTTTTGGGGTTTCACACTTATCATCGTCATCACATTCATCTTTCAGATAAATATCAAACAATTCCTGTAGGTCGACGCTATTTTTATCATCAAGGGGGGAAATAATCAGATGCCCACCTTTACTGACCCAGTCCATCAGTTTATTTTTTTGAGTCGGTTCTTTAAGTAGGCCGTCTGGATTTAGTAGTACTAATGTTGATTTTGCCGGTAACTTATTCAGCGACAGTGCATCACTTAAGGTTTTTACCTGATAGCCAGATTTATTAAGCAGTTGTTCCGCAGTGTAGTAATTATTCGCAATAACTTTCCAACTGGGAGATGTAGTCACTTCTCGTTCTTCCCATTCAAGCTGCTGATAGAAATAAACTGCCAGCCCGGCGATGACAGCAAATATAATCGCCAAAATCGGCCACGGGCTGCTGCTCTTTTTCACATTATTCACTGACATGATTAACGGGCCTCCCACTGAGATTGATGATCATAGTGAGTTGGCCATTCCCGGCAAAGTTGTTCTAGCTTTGTTGTATCAGGGGAGCGGTGTGCGTAAGCCTGTGCCAGCCAAAGCTGAGTGAGGTTGATAAAGAAACCCACGCTGTTAAGCTCAGCTCGTTTTACTAAACGGATACAGTCCTGCTCGGTATCCGACGACCGAAACATCACCCGATCTCGGTGGGCAAGGACCGATAGTGAGCCGCGAAATAGTAGGCTGAGGGCAGAACGTAAATCGCCCGAGTGAATCATCGATAGAGCGACTTCGGCAATATTATCCGGCAGCGATTCAGGTTGTATATCCAACCCGGCGATTTGTGCCGGAGGGGCCAGTTTTTGACCTTTCTGCCCTCGAATATCGGGTAATCGAATAATAATAAAGTAGGCAATAGCCATTACCACCAGAGCCAGTATGCCCCAAAGCATCCACTGGCCAGCGCCTGTCAGTGCGAGTAAGGTATTGTTAGGGTTAGTTGAAATTGGGTTAGGTGAGTATTGAACTTTCTCATCAGGCTTCCCTTGAGTTTCTTTCATAAGCTTCAACTGCTTTCTGATCTGTTTGCTGCCATATTCAGGCTGCTGCAGTATTTGCTGTAATTTTTCAGGTGCATTGGCAAGCGCCTCTTGCCTGATGACGGAATTATTTTGGCTGGCATAGCTATGGGAAGCGTAGCCAGATATACCCATGGTTAGCACAAGAAACAGAACACTAAATAGGGTTGATGAAGTAATGCGGCTTTTCTTTTCTATTTTGCGGAATTCCAACTCAATATCCCAGGCTTCGATATCACTGCGTCTCTTTAAATAAAGGGAGAAGCCTGCTGCCACATAGATGGGTTCCCACAGTAAGATACCGAAGATATAGAATCCCAACGCCGTGAGTGAGTGGTAACTAAAATTGTTTCGCCACAGATCGCTCAGTAACTCATCAGTATAACTATTGCTATCAATAGATATCATAGCGATGAAGGCAAGAGCACAGAAAGGAAAAACTTTTTCGACGACAAAGCCAAACAGCGTTAAGACGGCAGCATTGATGCCAATGTAGTTTGAAATCGCTTTACGTCTTATTCTAGCGCTGGGGCCTTTAATACCTTCGAGAACATCAACGGGTAATGTCAGTGAACGATAGGGTGAGAAACGCGCCCAAGTCAATGCCCGGATTAGTCGGGTTTTAAATAATAATGTTGGAATTGCCTTCATGCTTTGACGTAACGTTGGTGCGGAGCCAAATACCGCCCTGCTGATAACAAACAGTGCCATACGATCAAGCATCGGTTTTATCCACCAAATCAGCAGATAGGTACCGGTATAACTAAGGTCTGCCCAATAGGCCAGCCCAAACAATACGCCTATCACGGGTAAAGAAAAGCATAACCACGCAATATAAAGAGGCTTGAACCAGTGCATTGCCATTCGCGTGCCTAAATCAATGGCCTCGTTGGCTGGTCTGGTGCGTAGCACAATGGCTAAACGATCAAGCTGCATGGCGGCGTCCTGTAAAAATAAAATAGCCAAGAAGCAGAAGTAGCGTAAAAATGCCTACAGCAATTTTTATCGGTAAAGGGAAGTTATGAGGTGACCAGAATGCTTCAATCATGGCGGCAATCAGTAGCATAATACCACTGCCGCAAATCAGCCCCAGTACTGAACTCGCCGTCGTTTTTAATGAATCAGGACGACTTAGTCGGCCTGGCATAATTAAACTCCAACCCAGCTTTAATCCGGCGGCACCAGAAATAATTATCCCGCCGATTTCAAATGCCGTATGACCAAGAACAAATGAATAAAAGTTGCGTCCAGCGCCAATATTGATCAGTCGGGCTTCGATAGCCCCCAAGTGGATGCCATTGAATATCAGCGTATAAACCGTGCCTAGACCTGCCAGCAGGCCACCGGCAAAAGCCCTGAAAGCAATGCTGATATTGTTGTAAATGTAGAAACCAAACATCTTCCAGTTAGAACCGGAATCACGCAAGATGCTGGCACCATAGTTAAAGGCATCATCGCCGTTGTACATTTCATCCATTTGATGAATATCATCAGGCGCAATAACCACGTAGATAAAATCAGGCCAGAGACGGATCACGACCATCATGATCATCCACGGTCCAATAATCAGAAGTGTAGAGAGCAACACCCAGCGAAGATTAGCGCGTAGGTCGGCGGCAAATCCCCCCGCAATATAGTTCAGCATTCGGCCACTTATACCGCTATTGGCTCGATATAAGATGTCATGCCCTGACTGAACCAAATTGTGTAACCGCTCAACCAGCAACAGGCTATAACCGCGATCGCGGGCGATAGCCAAATGTTGGCAAAGGTTTCGGTAACGTTGTGGCATCTCATGGTTGGCAAAAGGCTGCTGTGATACGGTTTCATCCTGATTTTTTATAATTCTTAGATGGTGACCTAACCAGTTTTCAAAGGCTTCCCACTCTGCTTGATGTAATGCCTCGAAGCGTTCCTGCTTCATGATTTACGTCCTATCAAAAAGTTAGCAATGCTGATAAGGCGTGCCGCACCCTGAGGTTCTTGTGGGTGCATTGTTTGTGATAATTGTGGCAACAATGCTGCTAGCTCTTCTTGCCTTGGTTTAGTCAAGCCAACTGAGCGTTCAGCAAAAGAGACAATAGTTTTTTGCGTATCGCGCGACAGCGGAAAATCAGGAGGAACGGGTATGGCTTCAGGCACACTAAAACGTCTGGCGGCAGGCTCGGTATAAACCACGATGGTACCCGCTGCGATATCCCCTAAACGACGAAATTCTTTGTTGGTCAGCATGGAGATCAGACCAAATAGATAGAAAAGCGGGAAAAAATCTGCAAAACGTAGAAAATTACGAATGATAGAAGCACTTAAACTAATTGGCGTTCCATTGTCATTAAGTACTTTTAAACCAACAAGGTGCTTACCGGGTGTTTTTCCCTGAAATACCACTTCGAAAAAGACCGGGTAAAACCACTCGATAAGAAAAATTGAAATCAGAAATAGCCCAATACCTAAATCACCAATAAATATGGATGGTATTGCGATAAGCAACATTAATAGCCAGCGTAAGATGGTATCAATAAAAAAAGCGAAGCCACGGGGCAAAAATCCGGCAGGGTGCAATCGGATTTCAATCAGCTCCGGCGTAGTGATGTCACGAACTGTATCAAGCATCATCTATTAAAGCCGGGCAGAGGCCCGGCTTTATCTCTGAAAATTACTTGGAAATAAACAGACTACGGTAAGTCGTGTAGTAAGTTGCAAGGAACATAGGTAGGGTGATTAACAGACCTAAACCAAAAGGCAAGGCTGAAACGAACAGGATAATACCCATTACCAAGAAGAACAGCAGGCCAGGAATAATGTTCTTTTTTACTGCTGACAGGCTCATAGAGACAGCCTGACCTAAAGGCAAGTTGTGAACAACGATTAATGCAGGAGCAAACCAAGTTAATGCGTAACCCACCAGATAGATAACCATCATTAACAGGAAGGCCAAGAATACCATACCGCCGCTTGCACCAGCCATTGCCATTGATGGATCGCCACCAGCTTGTGAACCCATTGACATTGCTAGCATAGCGCTACCGCCAACAACGAACATCACAATAATAGCCAGAATCATAATACCGAACATGATGGCACCAACGCCCAGCAATGAACCTAGATTCTTTTGGAAACCAGAGAACAATAAGCCAAGGTCAACTTCACCTGTAAT
The DNA here is from genome assembly GCF_003096015.2 of Limnobaculum parvum. NCBI lineage: Bacteria > Pseudomonadati > Pseudomonadota > Gammaproteobacteria > Enterobacterales > Budviciaceae > Limnobaculum > Limnobaculum parvum. The sequence continues at coordinate 574,848 of NZ_CP029185.2, forward strand.
ACGCTGCTTTTCACAGATAGCAATAATGCCACCAACGAAAATTGGCATGATAACAGCAGTTAAAATGTTCAGGAATGGGATGAGACTAATAATCATCAGGATTACAAACAGTACGATACCCAGAACCACCCACATACCTAATTTAGGTTTCATGAAGTTCCAAGCTTGAGTAATCCAATTTACCCCTTCACCGGCAGGAACAGCCTGACCTCCAGGGATAAAGGATTCACTAGTTTTACCCAATACTACCGCTACGTCGTCTACGCTAGATTCTGGTGGTGTATAAGGGTTATGGTCTTGTTGAGTCATAGTATGTTTCTCTTTCCTTAGGGAGTTTATGGTCTATAAAGTATTGACCAAATCCATATATTCAAAAAATTATTTTAGCCAAGGCCCCTCAATGCCCAGAAAATCAAATACAGCGAGGGTTTGAGGAGTGGCAATCATACTCGCCCAACGTTTTTATGAAAAGAAGATTTGTGTTTTTTGGCATAATTTCCCACTCTTTTACATAAAATTTATTAGTCAGTTAATAGTTAAGTGGTGATGCGAATTGTTAGTAATTGTTATAGTTGACGGTTATTGGTGTGCGCTGAAGAATTTTTTATCTAAGACCCGTTCACTAGCTTGCTATATGCTAGTGTGGAGAGTAGTATATGTCGGCTTATGCATTGGGTGGCTGAATTAGAGATCGGCGCCTGTTTTATCTATATATCTAAGAGTTGGAGTTCTATAATGTCTCTAAGTGTTGAAGCGAAAGCTAAAATTGTTGCTGATTATGGTCGTGGCGCAAACGACAGTGGTTCACCAGAAGTTCAGGTAGCCCTGCTGACTGCACAAATTAACCACCTGCAAGGCCATTTCTCCGAGCACAAAAAAGATCACCACAGCCGTCGTGGTCTGCTGCGTATGGTTTCTCAGCGTCGTAAGTTGCTGGATTATCTGAAGCGTAAAGACAGCTCACGTTATACTCAACTGATTGCAAGTTTGGGTCTGCGTCGCTAAGTCGATGAGTTTCAGGAGAAAGGGGCCAAATGTGGCCCCTTTCTTCTAGGATTAGACAATAAATAGCAGTATTATAGAACACTAGTTTTTGGGCCTTCTGGTGCAGAGGTTCGCGCGGCTAATGAAAGTATTGATGGGGTAGCGGTTGTTTTTCATGACTAATGCTTTGTTAAGTCAGGACTTTCATTAGTCGCGAGGATGCAGTTAGAAGAAAGTAAAAGTTAGTCCTTTGAAGCAAATGCTTGATGGACTCGTATGAAAATAAAGGAAAATAGCTTGCTAAATCCGATTGTTCGTAAATTTAAGTATGGTCAACATACCGTGACGTTAGAAACCGGTATGATGGCTCGTCAGGCAACGGCCGCTGTAATGGTAAACGTTGATGACACCGCAGTATTCGTTACCGTTGTGGGCGCAAAGAAAGCAAAAGAAGGTCAATCGTTCTTCCCATTAACCGTTAACTATCAAGAGCGTACCTACGCTGCTGGTCGTATCCCTGGTGGTTTTTTCCGTCGTGAAGGCCGTCCTAGCGAAGGCGAAACACTGATTGCTCGTCTGATTGACCGTCCGATTCGCCCTCTGTTCCCAGAAGGTTTCCTGAATGAAGTTCAGGTTATTGCGACCGTAGTTTCTGTAAATCCACAGGTTAGCCCGGATATCGTGGCAATGATTGGTACTTCTGCAGCATTAGTGCTGTCAGGTATTCCATTCAATGGCCCTATTGGTGCTGCACGTGTTGGTTTTATTAACGATCAATATGTTTTGAACCCAACCACTGACGAGCTGAAAGAGAGCCGTCTGGATCTGGTGGTTGCAGGTACCCAAAGTGCAGTACTGATGGTTGAGTCTGAAGCGGCATTACTGAGCGAAGAGCAAATGCTGGGCGCAGTAATGTTTGGTCATGAACAACAACAGGTTGTGATTGACAATATTAATTCGCTGGCGGCAGAAGCTGGTAAAGCCAAGTGGGTATGGCAAGCACCTGAGACTAATCAGGCGCTGTATGCTCAGGTTGAAGCATTAGCCTCTGCCCGTTTAGGTGATGCGTATCGTATTACTGATAAGCAAGAACGTTATGCTCAAATCGACGTGATTAAAGCTGACGTAGTTGCTGCCCTGTTAGCGCAAGATGCTGGCTTAAACCAAAGCGAAATTGGCGATATGTTGAGCAGCATCGAGAAGAACGTAGTTCGTAGTCGCGTATTGCGCGGTGAGCCGCGTATCGATGGCCGTGAAAAAGATATGATTCGTGGTCTGGATGTACGCACTGGCGTATTACCACGCACCCATGGTTCAGCACTGTTTACTCGTGGTGAAACTCAGGCTCTGGTTGTGGCAACGCTGGGTACAGCCCGTGATGCTCAAAACATTGATGAGTTAACCGGTGAGCGTACCGACAGCTTCCTGTTCCATTATAACTTCCCTCCGTACTCTGTAGGCGAAACCGGTATGGTTGGTTCACCTAAGCGTCGTGAGATTGGTCACGGTCGCCTAGCGAAGCGCGGCGTATTAGCCGTGATGCCTGACCAGACTGAATTCCCATATACTGTTCGTGTGGTATCAGAAATTACTGAATCTAACGGTTCATCTTCTATGGCTTCTGTTTGTGGTGCTTCATTAGCACTGATGGATGCAGGTGTGCCAATTAAAGCTGCCGTTGCGGGTATCGCAATGGGTCTGGTGAAAGATGATGAAAACTTTGTTGTTCTGTCAGATATCCTTGGTGACGAAGATCACCTAGGTGACATGGACTTTAAAGTAGCCGGTAGCCGCGAAGGTATCTCTGCACTGCAGATGGATATCAAAATTGAAGGTATTACCCGTGAGATCATGAAAGCGGCTCTGAATCAGGCTAAAGGTGCACGTCTGCACATTCTTGGCGTGATGGAACAGGCTATTTCTGCTCCACGTGGTGATATTTCTGAGTTTGCTCCACGTATTCACACCATCAAGATTAATCCTGAGAAAATTAAGGATGTCATCGGTAAAGGTGGTGCGGTAATCCGTGCTCTGACTGAAGAAACTGGTACGACTATCGAAATCGAAGATGACGGTACAGTGAAGATTGCAGCCGTTGACGGTGATAAAGCTAAACATGCTATTCGCCGCATCGAAGAGATCACTGCTGACGTTGAAGTCAATCGTGTTTATTCCGGTAAGGTTACTCGTATTGTTGACTTTGGTGCTTTCGTTTCTATCGTTGGCGGTAAAGAAGGTCTGGTGCATATTTCTCAAATCGCAGATAAGCGTGTAGAGAAAGTATCAGATTACCTGCAAATGGGTCAGGAAGTTCAGGTGAAAGTGATGGAAGTTGATCGTCAAGGCCGTATTCGCTTAAGTATTAAAGAAGCGACCGCGCCGAGTCAAGAAGCTCCTGCCGCATCTGAAGAGCAATAACGGTAATATTTATTATTACTGTAATTAATTACACGGTGTCTTGTTGTTGTATAATGACAAGTCACCATGTGTATGACTGGGACAGGGAGTTCTTGTGTAAAAGCAAGTGGATGGTAGGATACCTATCCCATGTTTGTCTCCGGGAGTTGAAATGAAGCCTATTTTGCGCTGGTGCTACATTGTGGCAGCAGTCATTCTGTTGACAGGCTGTAGTAGCCTTGAAGGGCGTAAATATGGCGTTTTGGCAATTCCATTGCAGCCAACGCTGCAACAGGAAGTGATGTTGGCACGCATGGAACAGATCCTTGCGAGCCAAGTCTTATCAGGTGATGAAAGAGCGCAGCTATTGTATGAGCGTGGCGTATTGTTCGACAGTCTTGGACTGCGGGCATTAGCACGTAATGACTTTTCGCAAGCGTTAATGATTCGTCCTGATATTCCAGAGGCATTCAATTACTTAGGAATATATCTGACGCAGGGCGGCAACTTTGATGCTGCTTATGATGCGTTTGATTCTGTATTAGAGCTTGATCCAACTTATAACTACGCGCGTTTAAACCGAGGGATTGCCTTGTATTATGGCGGTCGCTACATTTTAGCGCAGGATGATCTGCTGGCGTTTTATCATGACGACCCTAACGATCCTTTCCGGTCTCTGTGGCTATATTTAGCTGAAAAAGAGATTGATTCAGGCAAAGCAAAAAAGGCTCTTGAAGAGCATTATGCTAAGGCTGAACGAGGTGAGTGGGGCTGGAATATTGTGGAGTTCTACCTGGGTAACATCAGCGAAAAAACGCTGGTTAGCCGCTTACAGGCAGAAGCAACGGATAACACTTCGCTCGCTGAGCATCTCAGTGAAACTGACTTCTATTTAGGTAAACACTACCTGAGTCTGGGGGACAAGAACACCGCCGTGGCGTTGTTCAAACTGACGGTTGCCAATAATGTACATAACTTTGTTGAGCACCGCTATGCACTGTTGGAATTAGCCTTGTTCGGGCTAGAGCAAGACGACCTATCAGAATCGGATAAAAAATAGACTGACGATTAAGTAAAATTGGCCTTGCGTGTCTTGATGGCAAACGAGGGCGGTTTTTCTGTTCGTTTTTTAATCTAATTTGAGCTGGTTCACACTTTTAAATGAAAATGACTGAGTATTTTCTCAATAAGGTATGTAGACTGGCCGCCATTTTTAGTGAGGCACGTGTACATGTCTGAGATAGAAACCTCTTTTGCTGATTTAGGCTTATCAGCACCTTTATTAAAAGCATTGACCGATATGGGATATGAAAAACCATCCCCGATTCAGTCTGCTTGTATTCCACACCTGCTGGAAGGTCGCGATGTATTAGGCATGGCGCAAACCGGTAGCGGTAAAACGGCGGCGTTTGCATTGCCGTTTCTTAACAATATTCAAGCCGATATGGCCTGCCCACAGGTTCTGGTATTGGCACCAACCCGTGAATTAGCTGTTCAGGTGGCGGAAGCCTGTACTGAATACGCTAAAAATATGTCGGGTGTTCGCGTAGTTGCCCTGTACGGTGGTCAGCGCTATGACGTTCAACTGCGTGCTTTACGTCAGGGTCCACAAATTGTAGTAGGCACCCCAGGTCGTCTGTTAGATCACCTGAAACGCGGTACATTAGATTTATCTAAACTGAAAGGTTTAGTGCTGGATGAAGCTGATGAAATGTTACGCATGGGCTTTATTGAAGACGTTGAAACCATCATGGCGCAGATCCCGGCTGAACATCAGACCGCACTGTTCTCTGCTACCATGCCGGAAGCAATTCGTCGTATTACCCGTCGTTTCATGAAAGATCCGCAGGAAGTTCGCATTCAATCCAGCGTCGTGAATACGCCCGCTATCAGCCAGAGTTACTGGACGGTATTTGGTATGCGTAAAAACGAAGCGCTGGTTCGTTTTCTGGAATCTGAAGATTTTGACGCGGCGATTATCTTTGTTCGCACCAAAAATGCTACGTTGGAAGTTGCTGAAGCATTAGAGCGCAGCGGCTATAACAGCGCCGCGTTAAACGGCGATATGAATCAGGCTCTGCGTGAGCAAACTCTGGAGCGTCTGAAGAATGGTCGCCTGGATATTCTGATTGCTACTGATGTTGCTGCACGTGGTTTAGACGTCGAACGTATCAGCCTAGTTGTAAACTATGACATCCCAATGGATTCAGAGTCTTATGTTCACCGTATTGGTCGTACTGGCCGTGCGGGGCGTGCAGGCCGTGCATTACTGTTCGTTGAGAACCGTGAGCGTCGCTTACTACGCAATATTGAACGTACTATGAAAATTACTATTCCTGAAGTTGATTTGCCTTCAGGTGAGCTGTTAAGCAAGCGCCGTTTAGAGAAGTTTGCTACTCGCGTTAGCCAGCAACTGGAAAGCAGCGATTTGGATCAATATCGTGCGCTGTTGGCTAAATTACAGCCGACGGAAGAGCAGGACATTGAAACACTGGCAGCTGCACTGCTGAAGATGGCTCAGGGTGAACGTCCATTGATTCTGCCACCGGATGCGCCAGCCGATCGTCGTCCTCGCCGTGAAATGCGCGATCGTGACGATCGTGGTAGCAACGATCGTTTTGGTCGTCGTGAACGCGATAACAGCAACAGTAACAGCCGCGAGGCACCACCACGCCGCGAACGTCGTGACGTTGGCGAAATGGAGATGTATCGCATTGAAGTGGGTCGTGATGATGGTGTTGAAGTTCGCCATATCGTTGGTGCTATCGCCAATGAGGGAGATATCAGCAGCCGTTACATCGGTAACATCAAATTGTACGCCACTCATTCAACGATCGAGTTGCCAAAAGGGATGCCTGGAGAGCTGTTACAGCACTTCACCAAAACGCGTGTACTGAATAAACCATTAAATATGCAACTGATGGGTGATGCACCTGCCAGTGAGCCTCGCCGTGGTGGCGGTGGTCACCGTGATGGTGCCCCTGCTGGTGGTGGTGAGCGTCGTCCTTTTAATGGTGAACGTCGTTCTTCTGGCAATGGTGGCGCGGGTCGTGGTCGTGATGGTCAATCCCGAGGTCCACGCCGTGAGGCTGGTAACGGTAACCGTGAAGGTGGCAATAGCGCCCCACGTCGCCGTTCATATTCTAGTAATGAATAAGATGTAATGGTCTATGGGTAAAGGTTTGTAAGCCTTTATTCATTAAAAATTACATAAAAAGCACCAGTGATGACTCTCATCTGGTGCTTTTTTTTATTATGCTATTATATAAATAGGAGTATTCACCTATTGCCATTATTGATGGGTTTAATCTGATATTAAACTGAAGCCTGCATATAATGAGGTGAAAGGTTTTGTTTAATTTGTATTTAATTTACGGATAATTAACACATGAACATAGAAAAAAACATTTTAGCTATTCCTGCATTACCTATTATTCAAAGTACTGTTGTAGCATCAGCTCCGACCTTTGGCGGTGGACGTCATGATGGCCATATGAATATATTATGTGCATTAGTTCGTGGCGATAAGACACCAGAAGAAGTAGCTAACTACTTAAAAGACAATGTTATTGATACTTCTAACGATAAATCATTCTCGTTATTTGTTGGTGAGCGTCGTCCAGAGCAAGATGCGGCCTGTGCAGCGTATATTGCTTCAACCGTCTTAATCACGCCTAATTTTGCTGAATTTTTGGAGCCTACGTCAGATAAATCTGACGACAATAAAGATGGCAAGCAAGAGTTCGCCATTAACCAAGAACGTCTCAATGCGTCATTAACCACTAAGTTGGCCGTCGCTTTGGCTAACGTTGATATATTTTCTTTGATTGCCCGAATTTTACCGGAGAAACTTACGGTTGAAGCTTACCGTACTGAAATCGCTCGTCTGTTTGGTTTATTAGCGCCAGTATATATGGAGCGCGTTCAAGCTTATTTTCATAATGGCTTAACTTTCAACTTATTACAGATGCAGAACAACCAATTCACTTTTACCAGTTCAAATGGTTATGTGTTCAATTTTGATATTAACGGTTTGAGCCTGAAGTTAGGTGGAATCAACTGGTATGGTCGCGGTCAGTTAATGGGTCAGGATCACTTACTGAATGTGGATTACTTCACGCCAAAAGTAGCTGAGTTACTGAAATAATTTTTACGGTAACAATCGCAATAAAAAAACGGCCTTTGTGCCGTTTTTTATTGCGATAAACTTTGCTGAATTACACAAATACATCACAGTTTTTTTACATGTTATTGGGTAAAATAACGCGGCTCTGATGCTAACAGCTCAGCGTCTGTTCGTTACTTAATACTGCAATACATCAATTCTTATCTTGTTTGTCGCCTTCTGGCTGGCAAGTGCTGATACTGTTCCTGATTAAGATTGATTTATCACTATTGAGAACAATTATTTATTTAAAATAATTTTTTCAAGGATAAGAAATCTATGCGTTGGCAAGATTTTAAAACCCAGTACCTGATAAAGTTCTGGGCCCCTCTCCCTGCGGTTATTGCAGCGGGTATTCTTTCTACTTACTACTTTGGTTTAACCGGTACTTTTTGGGCGGTAACGGGTGAATTTACCCGCTGGGGTGGCCATATTGCTCAGCTATTTGGTGCCGATCCTCAACAATGGGGTTATTTCAAAGTGATTGGTCTTGAAGGAACACCGCTGGATCGAATTGATGGCATGATGATTATTGGTATGTTCGGTGGCTGTATTGCTGCTGCACTATGGGCCAATAATATTAAGCTGCGTTTACCACAACATCGGGTCCGTATTTTTCAGGCGGTACTGGGGGGCATTATTGCTGGTTTCGGCGCTCGTTTAGCGATGGGCTGTAATTTGGCTGCTTTCTTTACCGGTATTCCACAGTTTTCACTGCATGCCTGGTTTTTTGCGCTGGCGACGGCGGTGGGCTCTTACTTCGGCGCTCGTTTTACCTTGTTACCGATATTTCGGATACCGATCAAATTGCAAAAGGTCAGTGCTGCATCACCATTGACTCAAAAACCTGCTCAGGCTCGCCGTCGTTTTCGCATCGGTATGATTATTTTCCTGTTGATGGTTATCTGGGGAATGGTGGAGATGACCAGCAGCCCTAAACTGGGTATTGCGATGCTGTTTGGTCTGGGGTTTGGCTTACTGATTGAACGGGCTCAAATCTGTTTCACATCGGCTTTCCGCGACCTGTGGATCACCGGGCGTACTCATATGGCGAAAGCTATTATTATCGGTATGGCGGTAAGTGCCATTGGTATCTTCAGCTATGTACAGATGGGGGCTCATCCAAAAATTATGTGGGCTGGGCCAAATGCGGTATTGGGTGGCTTGCTGTTTGGTTTCGGTATTGTATTAGCGGGCGGCTGTGAAACTGGCTGGATGTATCGTGCCGTTGAAGGACAAGTTCATTATTGGTGGGTAGGTATAGGTAACGTTATCGGTGCAACTATTCTGGCCTATTATTGGGACGATATCGCCCCGGCGCTGGCGACCAACTATGACAAGGTAAATCTGCTTGATACTTTTGGTCCTTATGGTGGTCTGTTAGTTACCTATATTTTGTTAGCTTTAGTCTTTGCTGTCATGCTGTGGTGGGAAAAACACTTTTTTGCCAAAAAGAATGCCCAAAGCGCCATTTCTCTTGATACCAGTAAGGACGTCGCATGAGTCACGATAATCTAAATATAGTTCCGAATTACCGTTTAGATATGGTGGGTGAGCCTTGCCCTTATCCTGCGGTTGCAACATTAGAAGCGATGCCTCAGTTAAAGGCAGGGGAAATACTGGAAGTGATCAGTGATTGCCCGCAATCCATCAACAATATTCCTCTTGATGCCAAAAATCATGGCTATGAGGTGTTGGATATTCAGCAGGATGGGCCAACTATTCGTTATTTAATCAGAAAATAGTCGGAAACAACGGGGCAATGATGATGTTTCACATTGCCCCGTTAGTACGTCGGATTTAATTCACCACGTTTTGTGGTTTACTGGCGATGAAGTGCTTCAGGTTGTTGACCGTAATTTCCATCAGGCGCAGACGAGCTTCTTTTGGCGCCCAGGCAATATGAGGCGTAATAATGCAGTTACGGGCATTAAGCAGCGGGTTATTTTCTGACGGCGGTTCGACGGACAGTACATCCAACCCTGCACCGGCAACTTTTCCACTGTTCAATGCATCAGCCAGATCTTGTTCGACGATTAACCCACCACGCGAGGTGTTAAGCAGCATTACACCGTCTTTCATTTTGGCGATATTACTCTGATTAATCAGACCGGTGTTTTGTTCTGTCAGCGGGCAGTGCAAACTAATTACATCCGACTCCGCGAGCAAATGATCTAACGTAACGACGCGTAAATTAGGTTGTTCAATGCTTTTGTTCTGGCTCGGGGTGTACACCAGAACTTCCATGCCCATAGCCAGTGCTATTTTGGCAAAGGCCGACCCAATTCTACCATAGCCAATCAAACCTAATTTTTTACCCATCAGTTCTATTAACGGTGAATGCCAGTAGCAAAAGTCTATACTGTTTGACCAGCCACCGGAGCGTGCATCGCTGCTGTGTTCGCCAACGTGGTGACATAGTTCCAGTAATAGGGCTGTGCTTAACTGAGCAACTGCCATAGTGCTGTAACTTGGCACATTACATACCGGAATATCGTTTTGACGAGCCGCTTTAATATCTACAATGTTATAACCGGTAGCTAATACACCAATCATTTTAATCGAATGGCATTGTTCAATTGTCTGCTGGCTAATCGGTGTTTTATTGGTTAATACAATGTCAGCGTCACCAATTCGTTCGACAATCAGTTCTACGGGAGTGCGGTCGTAAACCGTTAACTGACCCAGTTGTTCAATATCAGTCCAAGAGATATCTCCTGGATTAAGCGTATGACCATCTAAGATAACTATTTTCATCATTTACCAGATACCAGAATGTCCATTAATATTGAAAGTGATAATAGTGTTTGCTCCTATTGTTGTCTATCCACGATTCCTGACGTTACTTAGATAAATCAACCGAGATTTCCGCAATGAGTTCAAAAGAATGCATACGTGCAGGGTGGTCGAATATCTGCCCGTTAATCATGATCTCATCTGCATTGGTCTCTTTTAGCAAGTTTTGCAATCCGGTACGCACACCATTTTTATCGCCGATAATCGACAGGCTCAGTGTATGGTTAGCGCTGTAGAGTTCATGTTTGGCCACTACTGAATTAATATCTTCTACCGGATGTGGCAATGGGCCCGGTGTCCCACGCAGCATATTGACAAAGTTTTGTTGTAAAGAGGTAAACATATACTCAGCCTCAGCACGGGTATCAGCTGCAATGGCATTAACGCAGACCATGGCGTAAGGTTTTTTCAGATCGGCGGATGGCTTGAACTCACGACGATATAGTTCCAGCGCCTGTAGCATCATCTCTGGAGCAAAGTGGGAGGCAAAAGCGTAAGGTAATCCCATGCGCGCAGCCAGTTGAGCGCCATACAAGCTTGAACCTAACAGCCAAACGGGAACTTGTAGTCCTTGGCCTGGAATCGCTTTTATGGTTTGAGTCGGCTTTTCATCGTCAAAATAGCTTTTCAACTCGGCAATATTAGCCGGAAAGTTCTCTGAAGCGTCATGATCGTTACGGCGCAGGGCTTGTGCGGTTTCCTGATTGGTACCGGGAGCTCGCCCTAAACCCAAATCAATACGGTCAGGATAGAGGGATGCTAAGGTGCCAAACTGTTCGGCAATCACCAACGGTGAATGGTTAGGTAACATCACTCCACCGGCACCGACGCGAATGGTTGACGTCGCTCCGGCAATATAACCGACCAGTACGGAGGTCGCTGAACTGGCAATACCGGCCATGTTATGGTGTTCGGCCATCCAGTAACGATGATAACCAAGACGTTCTGCCAGAATGGCCAGCTCTTTTGAGCGAGTGAATGCTTGAGGAATAGTGCCACCCTGAACAATGGGTGAAAGATCAAGCACTGAAAGTGGTATGCTGGAAGAATTAGACATGCTGGTAATCTCCGTTATCGCTATTATTTAATAGATTGTCTCGCCGGGTTATGCCAACTGAGAGTGATACGAACTGATTAGCTGTTCCAATTTGGCCCGATTAGTTTTACCCGAATCGATTTTTACGTAGGCAGACTGTTCTTCCGGCACAATGACCACATCATTCACGCCGGCAACCATTTTTAGATGGCTTTCTAGCAGACCGTCTTGTAACGCAGTTTCAGGTAATTCAATACGCAGGCTACTGACGTAAGGTGGTTGCTTCATTGTGGTGCTGAGTATCAACCACAACGCACAGAGTACAATGCAGCCAATAAATACGGTACTGGTTCCGTTAAGGCCAAATAACCATCCACCCAAACTTCCGCCGATAGCCACACCAATAAATTGACTGGTCGAATAGACACCCATCGCTGTCCCTTTATAACCCGCAGGCGCTTCTTTACTTATCAGCGAAGGTAAGATGGCTTCCATGATATTGAAAGCAATAAAAAATAGCTGAACACCGACAAAAATAGTCCACAGGTGTTGCCCGCTGGAAAAAAGTATAGACTCTGAAATAAGAAGCAGTGCGACGCAGGTTAAAAATACTTGCTTCATCTTACGTTTTTTTTCCGCAATTATGATGAAGGGCACAACTGCGACAAAAGAAACCAGCATAGTGACCAGATAAACCTTCCAGTGATCCGCAGGCATAAAACCAGCGTTTTCCATCGCGGCCGGTAGCGCGAGGAAGGTTGCCATTAGCAAGGTATGTAGGCAGAGAATGCCAATATTCAGTTTCAGTAAACGTTCGTTTCTGAGCACTTTACTAAAACTGCCTTTTACCATACCGGATTCCCGATTTAACACATGGCCGGAAGGATTGGGGATCAGGGTTAGTGTTAGTACTATTCCCGCCAGTGCCAGTATGGCGATGCCCCAGAACAGTGTATTAAGGCCGAAAGCATGAGTAACAATGGGGCCCAGTACCATTGCAATGGCAAAAGTAATTCCGAAGCTGACGCCGATAAACGCCATAGCTTTAGTGCGGTTTTGTTCTCTGGTCAGGTCAGAAAGCAGAGCCATAACGGCGGCGGCAATAGCGCCTGAGCCTTGTAGTGCACGCCCCAGAATTATGCCCCATATTGAATCACTCAAAGCAGCAATCATGCTGCCGATAGCAAAAATCAACAGTCCACCAACAATCAGAGGCTTACGGCCAACTCGATCGGAAATTAGGCCAAAAGGGATCTGGAAAATAGCCTGTGTCAGGCCGTAGATGCCAATGGCAAGGCCAATTAGCGGTTTGGTCGCTCCGGCCAGTGCCATACCGTAAGTGGTAAGAACTGGCAGTACCATAAACATTCCCAGCATACGCAAGGAGAATACTAACCCCAGACCAAAGGTTGCCCGGCGTTCTCCCGGAGTCATTGCATAATCGTTCATATCACCTCAAATCACTTCGCGTCCACTGCCGGAATTGTCTAACTGAAAACGAACAGCCTGTTGTTATTTTTATTCTGCTACTGATTAATTAATCCATTGGATTATAGCGTTGAATAGAATAGTGGTAAGCAGAATGAATTGCTTTATATTTCTGATAAAGATTGAGGTAACGACAAGATTTAAGATTAGATTAGCGACAGCACACTCAAGCAAGCGGCTGCCGCCATGTTACGGTAATTACGGCCAGACGAAGGTAATCAGAGACTCCGGTGCTGCCACCTGAGAATAGTCTACCGACATCATGATACTTAACGTGGTGATCGCCACAATGGAGAAGATGAACAGCTTTCTTGCCCAAATTTTGTTATCTGTCGTTTTATAACCGGTTAAAGCCATAATCAACCAGCCAAAGCCGACGACTGCCGCAACAAACAGATAGCTATAACCTGCATAACCGCTGATGGTTAACATCAGGGTCGCCACAATAAAACCGATGATATACAGCGTAATGTGATTTTTGGTCACGGAAATCCCGCGTTTTACCGGTAGAACCGGAATCGACGCCGCCAGATAATCTTTATAGCGGAAAATAGCGATAGCGTATGAGTGAGGCATTTGCCACAGGCTGAAGATCACCAGCAGAATTAATGCCCCGGTATCAAACTGATTGCTCACCGCACAGTAACCGATAACCGGCGGAGCGGCACCAGACAGACTTCCTACTAGAGTACCGTAAACAGACTTACGTTTCAGATACAGACTGTATAGCCCCACATAAACCACGAACCCTAACAGAGCAAACTCTACCGCCAGTAAATTGGTATAGACGTAGAGCAAGACAAAGCCAGCCATTCCCAGCAGACAAGCATAGAGAATAGTGATGGCAGGAGAGATTAACCCCTGAACCAGAACCCGGTTCTTGGTTCTTTCCATTAGGCAATCAATGTCTCGGTCAATATAGTTATTAAACACGCAGCCGGATGCTACCACCAGAGAAACGCCGATAATGGTGGCAAACAGCAGGGAGAAGTCCACATTGCCCTGAGAGGCGAGCAGGAACCCTCCAATGACTGAAATCATATTGCCAAAGATGATTCCCGGTTTGGTGACTAACAGATATTTCTTAATCATCTGAGTCGCTCTTAGTGAACCATCATGTTGATATTAAGGTTGTACATAATCCATAGTGAACCTACAACGACGATGGCGATTATCAATCCGGTGAATACCAGAGCGACAAAGTTCCAGCCGCCCTCTGATTTTGTGTTCATATGTAAGAAATAGACCAAATGAACCACAATCTGGACTACGGCAAACAGGGAGATAGCCACGGCAAGCGTTGCCGGAGTGGCTGCCTCCGTCATTACCATCCAGAAAGGAATTGCCGTCAGAATAACTGAGAGCACAAACCCGATAAGATAAGACTTAACTGAGCCGTGGCTTGCGCCGGAAGCGTCTACAGCGGTATGTTTCATTTAGATTGCTCCCATCAGATAAACCACGGTAAACACGCAGATCCAGATAACATCCAAGAAGTGCCAGAACAGGCTAAGGCACATTAAGCGCGCATTGTTTTTCGGTGTTAACCCCTTTTTGGCAACCTGAATCATCATGATGGCCATCCAGATCAGACCCAGCGTAACGTGCAGTCCGTGCGTACCAACCAGAGTAAAGAATCCTGATAAGAAGGCGCTGCGTGATGGGCCATAACCTTCACCGATCAGCAGATGGAATTCATTAATTTCCATGCCGATAAAGCCAAGACCGAACAGGAAAGTGATGGCTAACCAACCAATAACCTGACTCTTTTTACCCTTGTACATCGAAATGATAGCCATACCGTAAGTAAAACTACTTAATAACAGCAGGGCGGTTTCACCGATAACATAAGGTAGTTCAAAAATATCTTTGCCTGATGGACCATCGGCAATGCCGGTAGCCAGTACGGCATAGGTGGCAAATACCGAGGCAAACAGAATACAGTCGCTCATCAGGTAGATCCAAAAACCGAATACGGTCTTGGCTCCACTGTCGTGATCGTGGTGCTCATGCCCATTAACGTGAGCGTGAGAATTGATCAAGGTATCAGTTGCCATGATTTACCCCTGCCTGGCTTAATTGTTCAAAACGCTGATTTTCGATTTTTTCAATCTCTTCAACAGGTACGTAGTAGTCGGTATCATCGTTGAATGTATGAGCAATATAGACAACCGCCATACCGATCAGACCAACGATAGCCATCCACCAGATTTCCCAGACCATGGCAAAACCAAACACCACGCTAAAGGCTGCAATGATGACGCCAGTGCCGGTATTTCTTGGCATATGAATTGGCTCGTAGCTTGCCGGGCGCTTATAGGCAGTACCGTCATCTTTCATATCGGAGAAAGCGTCAATACCTTTAATCACCGGAAGATGCGCGAAGTTATAGAACGGTGCAGGAGAGGAGGTTGCCCACTCCAACGTACGGCCACCCCATGGATCGCCAGTGACATCTAGGTTTTTCTTACGGTCTTTGATACTAACCAGTAACTGCAGGATTTGGCAGCCAATACCCAAAGCAATCAATACTGCACCGAAGGCGGCTACGACAAGAAGTGACGTCCACTCAGGTTGCAGGCTGTAGTTCAGACGACGGGTCATACCCATAAAGCCCAGAATATACAGCGGCATAAAGGCAACGAAGAAGCCGATAATCCAGAACCAGAAGGCGTATTTCCCTAAAGTTTCGTTCAGTTTGAAACCAAAGGCTTTCGGGAACCAGTAGTTAAAGCCAGCCAGACAGCCAAACACCACACCACCAATAATAACGTTATGGAAGTGAGCAATCAGGAACAGGCTATTGTGTAGAACCATGTTGGCACCCGGTACCGCCAGCAGAACGCCGGTCATACCTCCTACGGTAAAGGTCACCAAGAAGCCCAAGGTCCACAGGATGGGGGTGGAGAACTTAATACGGCCCTGATACATGGTAAACAGCCAGTTGAAGATCTTCACACCGGTCGGTATGGAGATAATCATGGTGGCAATACCAAAGAAGGCATTCACATTGGCACCTGCACCCATAGTAAAGAAGTGGTGCAACCAAACGATAAAGGAGAGCAGGGTAATAGCGACTGTTGCCCATACCAGAGAAGTATAACCGAACAGTCGTTTTTTACTGAAGGTTGCCACTACTTCAGAGAAGATACCAAAGCAAGGCAGAATCAGAATATAGACTTCCGGGTGACCCCAAGCCCAGATCAGGTTGACGTACATCATCTGGTTACCACCGAGGTCATTGGTGAAGAAGTGGAAATCCAGATACCGGTCAAGGGTGAGCATAGCGATGGTGGCGGTCAGAATCGGGAACGCCGCAATAATCAGTATGTTGGCACACAGCGCAGTCCAAGTGAAAACCGGCATCTGCATCATCTTCATGCCAGGAGCGCGCATTTTTAGAATGGTCGCAAAGAAGTTAACCCCGGTAAGTAACGTACCGACCCCGGATATCTGTAGACTCCATATCCAGTAGTCGACCCCGACCCCCGGATTATAGACCTTACCCGAGAGCGGCGGATAAGCCAGCCAGCCGGTTTGTGCAAATTCACCCACGCCAAGAGAGATGTTAATTAACACCACACCAGCCACGAACAGCCAGAAACTCAGGGAGTTCAGGAATGGGAATGCCACGTCGCGGGCACCGATTTGCAGCGGAACCACAATGTTCATCAAACCAATAACGAACGGCATCGCCATGAAGAAGATCATGATCACGCCGTGAGCGGTAAAGATTTGGTCATAGTGATGCGGGGGGAGGAAACCTTCCCCACTGGTGGCCGCAGCCACGGCTAACTGGGTTCGCATCATAATGGCATCGGCAAAGCCACGCAGCAACATGACCATCGCTACCAGAATATACATGACACCAATTTTTTATGGTCCACGCTAGTGAGCCATTCGTTCCACAACCATTTCCATTTACCTGCCCAAGTAATCAGAGCGAGCAGGGCTATCCCACCAATAACGATGAGGCCAACGGCACCCATAATAATCGGCTCATGGTAAGGAATCGCTTCAAGTGTTAATTTTCCTAACATCGTTTATTCCTCGCCTCCAGAATGATGTGAGTGCTTGCTGGTATCCATTTTCATATATTTATTAATAATATCGAGATACAAACCAGACTTAACCGTTGAAAAATACTCAACAGCATTGTTTTCGCTTGGTTTAGCAAGTTGATTGTAATCTTCCCATTGAAGTTGATTCGGGGATTGTTTAACTTTTTCAACCCATTTATCAAAGTCTTCCTGAGAAGTAACAATAGCGTTGAACTTCATTCCGGAGAATCCTTTACCGCTATAGTTAGCTGACATGCCCGGATAAACGCCTTTTTCATTCGCGACCAGATGCAGGATATTTTGCATGCCGCCCATGGCGTAAATCTGGCTACCCAGACGAGGAATAAAGAAAGAGTTCATGACGGTATCGGAAGTAATTTTAAATTTTACCGGTACGTTCTCTGGGAAAGAGAGTTGGTTAACCGAGGCAATACCGAGATCAGGATAGATAAATAACCATTTCCAATCCATGGAGACCGCTTCAATGGTAATCGTTTGGGCTTCACTTGGAATCGCCTGACTCGGGTCAAGTGCATGGGTACTTTTCCACGTTAACGTCCCCAATACCAAGATGATGACGCAAGGAATACCCCAAACGACCATTTCAATTTTATTTGAATGGCTCCAGTTAGGCGTATATTTAGCCTCTTTGTTTGATTCGCGATATTTCCATGCAAATAGAAAAGTCATAATGATAACGGGAATTACAACGATCAGCATCAGAAGGGTAGCCGTGATGATCAGGGATTTTTGTTCCATCCCGATCTGGCCTTTAGGATTCATCAGCGCCATATCACAGCCGGTGAGCAGCAAAGCTACGAGGCCGAGCATTAACACTTTAGAAAACTTATTGCATTGTTTGAGTCTCATTGAACGACCTCATGACAAAGTACATAAGCGCTTTGTGGTATTGAGAACCGATAAAAATAGGTTCTGGGTGTGCGGCAATTTTATGGAAAAGTTACAAATATGTAAATATCATTAAATCGTTGTCATCAAATGATATGAGTTTGTTGTGGCCCAATTGAGCGAATGATGTGGATTTTTCTAATTAATTAGGAATAAAACCCTGTTTTAAAGAGGTGATTTGATCTATTTTCTATCAAAAATCGTTAAATATTATTTATTGCAGTTTTTTGTATTACAGACTAAAAGGTTATACCTAACGTGTTAAATTTGTTAAAAATAGATATGGCTGGTGGATCGCGATATCCTTCACCATAAAGCGCATTATCTTAGATTGAAAGTAAACACTATCAAATAGATAGTTTATATCTATGAGGATACTGTTGAATGGTTATTTATTCTTCTTAGCGCTATTAGCGCTAACATTATGACGACGCCCGGTAGCCAAACCCACCCTAGTTCTGACTGAATAACCGCAATGCCATTAGGCTTCAGGTACTGTGTCAGTTGGAATGGTGCAACCTTGATCACCTGAATCGGTGCAAAAAAACGCTCTTCTGACCAAGGCCATAACCAACCGACGCCCATTCCCCCGGTTGTGAGGGAATCCAGTACGCTGTGAGATAACAGCGAAACGGTTAGAAACCCCCAAATTCGTCGGTAGCCAACCTTAAAAACATTTTTGAATAACAGCGCAAGAGTCGGCAGAGTAAAAGCAAACAGCAGAGAGTGGGTAAAACCCCGATGGCCAAAAGCATTAGCGTAGGCGATACCAAATTTAAAGGCGAGTACATCCAGATCGGGAATCATTGAGAAGGCAATACCGGTCATAAGTAACGCCGGTGGAATTTTACGCGATCCTAATCCGATACCCAAACAGATAGGGACGGCGGCATGGGTGACAATCGTCGGCATATCAACATCCTGAAAAAACTTGTTACAAGCATAGGTAACTGAGGTTATGAGGCTCAGAATAAATACCTTATGTGAAGCAGAGATGAAGTGATTTGATTTTCTGCGTGTGTTTTTATGCGTTGTGTAGCACATTCGCAATAAATCGATTTCTTATTGGCGCACAGAAAAGGTAGTGCCGTTAGTCAGGCTGATGATTGATAGCGTATTAATCTGACAGCCAGACCTTACGCATTTCTCTGGCAAAGGTTTCTAGGTTTTTCGGTGTTCTGCCCGTAAGCAGCTCAACTTCATTGGTTAGTCGCGTTTCTGCGCCTCCGGCAATCATGGTATCCAGCGAAGCTAATGCGCGTGCGTAATTTTCATTCATTCCCTGAGCGACAAAACGTTTGGTCAGGCCGCCTTCTGTTAGTTTGATATGGTCTATCTTCAGCCCGATTGCCGAACTGATAATTTTTGCCACATCACAATAAGAAAGCGCTTTAGGGCCGGTAATAACTACATCCCGGTTTAATGAATCATGGCGTAGCAGCGCAGAACAGGCAACGGCAGCAATATCGCTGGTATCCACAAATGGAACTCGCCCATCAAAGGTGGCGGAATAGATACGGCTTTCATCCAGAATGGAGGACATATGATACTCCTCTGAAAAGTTCTGCATAAACCAGGTTGGACGCAAAACGGCCCATTCAGGCGTATTTTGTTTCAGATAGCTGTGCACCGTTCCAACCATTGGGCCTCCTTCTTCCAATAGGGAGGCGCTGAGTAATACAAAACGTCGGATACCCTGTTTAAGGGCAAGGTCAATAAAGGGTCGCATTGCGGTTAGCGGTTCAGCCACATTAGGCGGTGCCACCAGATAAACCGCATCAATACCCAGTAAAACATCAGCATGGTTAAGTCTGTTGCTCCAGTCAAAGCGTACCGCCTGATGCCCGTAAATTGATGAACCAGAACGTGAAGCAATGACGCAAGAATGTCCTGCATCTTTTAACTGTGCTGCGATACGCCGGCCGGTCTTACCCGTTCCGCCGGTAATAAGAATGGTAGGGTCAGTCATGATGAACGCTCTCTGTAACCTGAACTTATTGCCAGTGATTGGCCTAGTAAAGTATCGGAATGGTGAGTAGGCACGAAGCCAGCGCTAATTTGAACATAGCAGAAAAACAGGAAAGATCGACTCTGTAGCCCCATTATAGGGGGATATATACGTTAAGATTTGTGTCGATTATGTCTGTATTAGGGGTTATTCGACTGTAGAGTAACGAATATTACTTTCAGGATATCGGCAAACTTAACAAATCGACATCAATGAAGATTCCGACCGTCAAGACACGGTGTTTAAGTTGGCACTGAGAGCGGTCGGTAAACCGCCTGTACTCAATTCTGGAGAGTGTCGGCCTACCTTTCCTATGGGTTGTCATCAAACACTTTACGGGCCAGCGCGAGTGCTGTTGGATCTTAGTCTTCCATCAGCTCTAGCCCGGCAATGCGTTTCCAGTACCCATTACAGTCAGTATGATTTTGCAGTTGCAGCGGCGACTGACCCTGCCCGTTATTGCGAAACTGGGTAATAAGCTCTAGCGTATCGTGGCCCTGTGGTGATAGGCGAACGATATCGACTAGTCCATTCATCTCTTTCAAATTGTTGCCAAGGTTATAGCAATAGCCACTTTGCGTCTGAATGCCGTTTAGCACAAACACCTGCTGGTTTTCCTGAGAGATAACGTTGCGGCCTGTTGGGTAGTTAATACAGCAAGTCTCACATTCATCTTTCGGTCGGTTTTCTGAACGCGCGGTAAAGCAACGGGCAGAATAGGCCAAAGGCAGATGACCGTAGCTGAAAACCTCAACTTCAAATTGACGGCGAATACCCAATTCTTCGCATTGGTTCAGCAAATTGAATAGCCAATCACGAGAGAGTTCCACCGGCATACACCAACGAATCATTCCCTGTTTGAGCAGTGAACGTAGGGTATAGGCGTTATAACAGTTGAGTGCAGGGCCAGCGACGTAGGGTAATCCATACTCGGCAGCCATGTTGACGGCTCCAAGATCGTTAGCCTCAATCAGAAACTCACCATTTTCGATATAGCGTTTTAGCTCGGTTAATTCAGACGGTGCCTGAATAAGCGCCAGTGTGGATAACACGACTTGCTTACCTGACTGCGCCAGCGTTTTAGCCAGATCCAGCCAGTCATTAACCTTCATTTCACGACGTTTACTGCAAACAGACTCGCCTAAATAGATAATATCCGCGCTGCTTTCCATTGCTGCATGGTAGAACGCTTCGGTTTGGTTTTTAGGCCAGTAATAGAGCAGAGGCCCCAGAGAATATTTCATTGTTGCCTCCTATTATTGCCATTTACGGTGATAAGCACCTAGGGTTGTTTGGGTACCCTCGGACATAGAACCCAGGGTGTCCATCCAAGATTTTTCTACGCTGAAGTTCTGTGGATCTGCCAGACAGCGATCGATAGCCTGACGCCAAACTTTTGCTACCTGACTGACATAAGCCGGGCTGCGCTGACGCCCTTCAATTTTTACTGAAGCAATATTGGCGGCCAATAGATCGGGGAGTAGCTCCAGAGTATTTAAACTGGTTGGTTCTTCCAACGCATGATACATCTCATCGCCGACCTGATAGCGGCCTTTACACAGCGTAGGGTAACCAGCGTTTTCCCCTTCTTTATAGCGGTCGATCAGCACATCATTTAGACGGGATTCTAAACCCTGGGGCGTTTGTTGCCAGCGAACGAAACGGGCTGGGGAACAGGCACCTACGGTGTTAGGGGATTCACCCGTGAGATAAGATGAAAGATAACAGCGACCTTCAGCCATAATACATAGGCTGCCAAAGGCGAAAACCTCCAGCGGCACGGGGCTAGTACGGGCCAACTGTTTAACCTGATGCATGGAAAGCACTCGGGGCAAAACGACCCGTGCTACATCGAAATTTCGTTGGTAAAAACGAATGGCTTCTTCATTGGTGGCGGAAGCCTGAACCGAGACGTGACGTTCAAGATGAGGGTAACGTTCAGACGCATATTCCAGCATGGCGATATCTGCCAAAATTAGGGCATCGGCACCAATATTCGCAGCCAGATCTACCGCTCGTTGCCAGCGGCTATAACCGTCGGGATGGGCGAAGGTATTGATGGCAATATGCAGTTTGCGCCGATGGCGATGAACATAACTTACCGCTTCCTCAAGTTTTTTATCGGTAAAGTTCAGTCCGGCGAAATGACGGGCATTAGTATCATCTTTAAAGCCAATATAGACGGCATCAGCGCCGTTATCTACGGCTGCTTTCAACGCCGGTAAATTACCGGCAGGGCACAGCAGTTCCATCTTATCGTCCTGCACAAAGTAAGAAGGTTATTAAAGCGAGGCGTTTAATAGCCTATTGAAGTCGTCACCTAAATCTGTTGGCTGATTGTAGTTAACCTTCTGATAACGATTTTTGATTTGAGGCAGCTTATTGCTGATTGGTCAGTTAATTATAATGTTCCAAAGTATAGGGAGCGCAGGGAAAGATATTTTCATTCTGAGGTTAAGGTATTTAGCAGGAGATAATTTGACAATTTTTTTGACCTGACTCGATGATCTCGTGTCTCATTGTGGCAAAATAGCGTAATTATTTTTTTGCAGGAGTCAGCGAGTGTTTGAACAACTGAGAGCACGTTTGGTTCGGCAGGGGCCTTCCCTTCTACGTCTACCGATAAAGTTAACCCCGTTTGCATTGCAGAAGCAGGTTTTGCAACAGTTGCTGGGCTGGCAGTTTCGTCATGCATTGGTTGAAGGTGATCTCGACTTTCTTGAACAACGCTGGTTGAAAGTAGAAGTTCGCGATCTGGGCCTGCTTTGGTTTGTTACCGTGCGTGAAGGCATATTGTTAGTGAGTGATAATCAGCAGGAAGATGTCAGTTTTAGCGGTGATGCTAACGATCTGATTCTGATCGCTGCTCGTAAACAAGATCCGGATACACTATTTTTCCAACGTCGTTTGGTGATAGAAGGTGATACCGAACTGGGCCTGTATGTGAAAAATTTGATGGATTCGATTGAACTGGAAAATATGCCTACTCCTCTACGCATTGGGTTACAACAACTGGCTGATTTTGTTGAAGCGGGTCTAAAAGAGGGCGGTGAAGCACATTCGCGCGCACCGGCATCGTGTTAATTCGTGTTGAAATACCCGTTGATGCGGCAGGGATTAATAAGCTGTTGCGTAAGGCATTTTCCAGTGATGCTGAAGCCGAACTGGTCAATCATCTGCGTGAAGATGGCCTGATAACGCTAGGTATTGTTGCTACTGATGATTACGGCGGTGTGATTGGTTATGCGGCATTTAGCCCGGTAATGGTTAATGGTGAAGATCGCCAGTGGGTTGGTTTAGCGCCGTTAGCCGTGGCTGAGAAATACCGTGGAAAAGGTTTAGGCAAGGCATTGGTTTACGAAGGTTTGGATGCGCTTAATGAGTTTGGCTATGCCGCCGTTGCGGTGTTGGGAGATCCAGCCTATTACGGCGCTTTAGGTTTCAAAACCTCAGCAGAGTATGGCTTGCACTGCAAATGGCCAGATACCGCTTCAGCTTTCCAGATTTATCCTCTGGCTGAAGAGTCTTTGCAGGGTATTTCTGGATTGGTAGAGTACTCCGCACCGTTTGACCGTTTTTAGTGATTTAACAACGCGGTTAACTGTTCGATTGAAGGCTGGTCGTTGACCAGCTTTTCTTTTTTGGCTTTAGTTAGTTGCTTCACGCGGTATTCCAGCTTTAGCGCTTCAGAGTGCCCGGCGGTTTTAATCTGATAAACCAATGTCAGTTCTCCAGCATTTCTTAATGCCTTGGCACCGTTGCCGGATTGGTGTTGCTTGAAACGGCGTTCAATACTGGTCGTGATTCCAGTGTACAGGCGATTATCTGCGGTACGTAAGATATACAGATACCAGTCATTTTTTTCCGCCAAGGAGCCGCTTTGTTTCACGTCTGTTCCATTCTCAGTTGCTAAATCGAAATGCATCTTATCAATTTTATGGTTTGAAAACAGCGCAAGTCTTCCCTGATGCTTGAGGTTAGCCTTTGTGTTAGTTTGGTCGCAGAATTCTATTTTTATAGCGGGATATGAATCTGATGACCACTGACCCTAAATATAGTCTGAACGCCATTTGCCGCTATCTGAAAAGAAACCATGTTGTCAGCTTATGTACCACAAATTCTGGTGACCTGTGGTGTGCAAGCTGCTTTTATCTGTTTGATATGGAAGATATGGGGTTAATTATTATGTCTGAGTCCCATACCCGACACGGTAAGCAGGCACTGGCTAACCCTCAGGTAGCCGGAACGATCTCCGCGCAGACAAGAAATATTGCTTTAATTCAGGGTATTCAATATACCGGTCAGCTTCACTTGTTAACCGGCGAAGATGAGCAAAGAGCAAGGGAAAAATATATTCAGCATTTCCCCATTGCTAAATTAACCAGTGCGCCTCTGTGGCGGTTGAGTCTTGATGAAATCAAAATGACTGACAATAAACTTGGATTTGGTAAAAAGTTTTTCTGGCAGCGCAGTGAGTCTGAATAGTTAAAACAGCGCGGAATGGCTGCCAACCCGATATAGTCTCAATTCTGAATCAGTACGTTGATAAATCAATAGAATGTCTGGAGATCCATGACATTCTAGATAGCCAACATAGCTACCGGATAACTTATGCTCCCGGTAGCCAGCTGGTAGCGGTTGGCCTGTTTGTAGCATGGCGATTGTATTCAGGATGATCCTTTGCGCATTTCTATTATTTACATAGTGTTTAGCGTCTTTTTTAAATCGATTCTGATAAACAATCGTTAGCATTACTCACCATCCCAGATCTTTTTTCAGTTCATCTACCGAGTTAGCACGGTGTACTCCAATACCCAGTTCAAACTCTTTAATTGCCTGAAGAGTTTCTTTATTGGGGCTAATTAAACCTTCTGGTATTTTTCCCGTTGCCGCTAACTGTCTGACTACCAGTCGGATGACGGTAGATAAATCTAACCCCAGTGTTTTTGCATTTGCCATTGCTGCCGCCTTTATTTCTGGTGAAACTCGCGCTTTTACGATTGTATCATTCATGGTATTCCCCTTATTGGCATCTGATTTTTATGGGCTCATTGTGTCCACAATGAGTGCTCAGGTCAATAGAGGAAAATACTCTTGGTGGGGGAGATTACGCTTAATGGAGGTTAATAAAAGTCGGATCGAGCATGAAAGCTTACAGATTGCGGAGTGTATCGAAATCTAATTGCCATACTGAATGATAGATAAGCAGAACAATGCGATATTTATCGCAATTTATGTACGATCTGGTTACTGCTACCGCGCCACACCAATGATGGATCGGCTAATTCTTTGACGAATTTTCCGTCGATCAGAACATTGATTAAATCGACCACCTGTTGTTGTTCAGCGGTGAGTTCAGACAATAAATATCCAGTCCAAAGCCAGATATCCTTTCCCGGGCACTCTTGCCGTATGCGTTTTACCAGCTTGAGTATATCGGGAACATTCTGTGGATGTAGTGGATCGCCACCAGATAGGCTAAGGCCTTGACGGGAGATCCGAGTGTCGTTGAGATCGGCAATAATGCGATCTTCCATCTCTGCGGTAAACCGTACGCCCGAGTTCAAACTCCAAGTGCTTTTATTATAGCAACCGGGGCATTGATGAACACAGCCAGAGACAAACAGCGTACAGCGAGTGCCAGGGCCGTTAACGATATCGACGGGATAGT
Organism: Limnobaculum parvum; assembly: GCF_003096015.2. NCBI lineage: Bacteria > Pseudomonadati > Pseudomonadota > Gammaproteobacteria > Enterobacterales > Budviciaceae > Limnobaculum > Limnobaculum parvum. Next base: position 600,363 of record NZ_CP029185.2, read on the forward strand.
ACTGATGGAAATTCATAGTTTAAATATCTATATCCGGAAAGCAGTCAACTGAGGGGTTAACTTCTCAGTTGACTGCTGGTTACCTTACAGCAGAGCCTGATAAGCTATCGGGTTCTATTGCTTGTCAGATTAAAGCGGCGTTTTTATTAACAGGCTGGACTCTCACTTTGGTCCAATTGTCCATTGCCTAAATGTTTCACGCGGCGCTTTACTTCTTCCTGTTTGCCGGTGTTAAACGGGCGGGCATCCGGGCTACCTAAATAGCCACATACGCGACGAGTTACCGACACTTTTGATGAGTCGTGATTGCCGCATTTCGGACAGGTAAAGCCTTTGCTGGTGCACTCAAACTCGCCGGAGAAACCACACTCGTAGCATTCATCAATTGGCGTGTTAGTACCATAATAAGGAACACGGCTGTAGCTATAGTCCCATACGTCTTCTAAGGCTTTCAGGTTATGTTGAATGTTGGGATATTCGCCGTAACAAATGAAACCACCGTTAGCCAATGGCGGGTAAGGGGCTTCAAAGTCCAGTTTGTCATACGGGTTAACTTTTTTCTCAACGTCTAGGTGGAAGCTGTTGGTGTAGTAACCTTTATCGGTCACATCTTCAAGAACGCCAAACTCAGCAGTATCTAAACGGCAGAAGCGGCTGCACAGGTTTTCACTTGGCGTGCTGTACAGGCTGAAACCGTAACCGGTCTCTTTTTTCCACTCTTCAGTCGCTACTTTTAGGCGCTGGACAATCTCGACACCTTTATCACGCAACTGCTGGCTGTCATAAGGGTGTACCTGATTACCAAACAGTGCGTTTACCGTTTCGTGAATACCTATATAACCTAATGAGATAGATGCGCGGCCGTTTTTAAAGATCTCAGAGATGTTGTCATCCGCCTTCAAACGTACACCACAGGCACCTTCCATATACAAAATTGGGGCAACGCGCGCTTTAATACCGTCAAGACGTTCAATGCGGGTCATCAGAGCACGTTTAGCCAGCGCCAGACGCTGCTCCAGGATCTGCCAGAAGCGAGCCTCGTCGCCACGCGCTTCCAGCGCAATGCGCGGCAGGTTAAGGCTGATAACGCCAATGTTGTTACGACCATCGTGGATTTGCTCGCCGTTCTCTTCATAAACGCCCAAGAAGCTACGGCAACCCATTGGCGTTTTAAATGAACCGGTGACTTTTACGACCTGATCGTAATTAAGAATATCTGGATACATGCGCTTAGAAGCGCATTCCAATGCTAATTGCTTAATATCGTAGTTATCGTCACCGAATCTATGGTTAATCCCGTCTTTAATCGCAAATACCAGTTTAGGGAACACGGCAGTTTTATGGTTTTTACCTAATCCGGCAATGCGGTTTTTCAGAATAGATTGTTGAATCATTCGTGATTGCCAACTGGTGCCCAGTCCAAAACCGAAGGTAACAAATGGCGTTTGACCATTGGCGGTATGAAGGGTATTCACCTCATATTCCAGCGACTGGAAAGCATCGTAGCACTCTTTTTCCGTTCTGGACTGAGCATACTCTTCCGCATTAGCGATGTTCCATTCCAGAGCGACTTCTTTATGTTTGTTATAGCTTTCTGTAACGAACGGCGCGAGAACTTCATCAATTCGGTTGATGGTGGTGCCACCATAAATATGGCTGGCGACTTGAGCAATGATTTGAGCCGTTACAGCCGTAGCGGTAGAAATGGATTTTGGCGGCTCAATCTCCGCATTACCCATTTTAAACCCGTTGGTTAACATGCCTTTCAGATCGATAAGCATACAGTTAAACATTGGGAAGAATGGGGAGTAATCCAAATCGTGATAGTGGATTTCACCACGCTCATGGGCCATGACAATATCACGCGGTAGCAGATGCTGTTTGGCATAGTGTTTAGCCACGATACCCGCTAACAGATCGCGTTGGGTTGGAATGACTTTGCTATCTTTATTGGCATTCTCATTGAGCAGGGCAATATCACTTTGCTCAACCAGACCTTGAATCTCTTGGTTCAGGCGACCGCGCTTCTCCCGTGAAATGTCACGGTCGTGGCGGTATTCGATGTAGGTGCGAGCCAGCGTCTTGTAGTTACCGCTCATCAACTGGTTTTCTACGGCTTGCTGGATCTCATTGATATCAACAGCGGTTCGGCCTTCCATTTGCTTCGAAACTGTTTTTGCTACGTCAGCACAATAGTCGTCGTCATAGATATTGGCGGCGGTGGCTGCACGTACAATCGCTTCCTTGATTCGTACTTCATCAAAAGGCACTTTGCATCCATCACGTTTAATCACAACTGGTTTCACTATTGACTCCTTCACTAGCTGACTGTTTAGTCTTCTTTATTCGTAGTTATCCACAAGAAATACCCTCCTCGGAGAGGCTGTTCTTGTGGATGGAATGTGGATAAATTACTATATATAGGTGTGCTGGGAATTGAGTGCACTATATATTGTATCTGGCATAAATGAAAGCCGGTTTATTTGACGAAGAACAAGGAATTGATTACTTGCTCATTCTTCATGCAAAAACAGTCGGGGAAAGCGTGTTTTTTCATCAAATGTATTGTTATTAATTTCAGCACATTGGTAATAATTCCGCCCGTGAAAGCTATTTATCCGTGATTCAGCGTCATAAAGCGGTATAATTCCCGGCCTGCCGTATCATCGGTTCCCCAATAACGTTTAAATGAGTTTTCTATGAGTAGCAGCATTAGTCTGATCCAGCCTGAACGCGACCTGTTTTCCTACACGCCTTATTGGGCTGAGTGTTTTGGCACGGCGCCTTTTTTGCCGATGTCCCGTAAGGAGATGGATACATTAGGTTGGGACAGCTGTGACATTATTATCGTGACCGGTGATGCTTATGTTGACCATCCCAGTTTTGGTATGGCGATTGTTGGTCGGATGTTGGAAGCGCAGGGGTTTCGCGTGGGCATCATTGCCCAGCCCGACTGGACCAACAAAGATGATTTTATGCGGCTTGGAAAACCCAATTTGTTTTTCGGGGTAACCGCCGGAAACATGGATTCCATGATTAACCGTTATACCGCCGATCGACGTATGCGTCATGATGATGCCTATACGCCGGATAATATCGGCGGTAAGCGACCGGATCGCGCCACATTGGTGTATAGCCAACGCTGTAAAGAAGCCTACAAAGATGTGCCGGTGATTCTGGGAGGTATTGAAGCCAGCCTACGCCGTATTGCCCATTATGACTATTGGTCTGATACCGTGCGTCGCTCTGTTTTAGTGGATTCAAAGGCAGACATGTTGGTTTACGGTAATGGTGAGCGACCCATGGTTGAATTGGCCCACCGTCTGGCCGCCGGAGAATCCATTGCCGATATTCAGGACGTGCGTAACACCGCCCTGATGTGCAAAGGCGCGCTGCCGGGTTGGTCTGGGGTAGACTCTACTCGATTGGATAAGCCGGGACGTATCGATCCTATTCCTCATCCCTATGGTGATGACCTGCCTTGCGTCGATGAAAACAGCCCATTTTCTCCCGAAAAACAGCCGACGGAAAAAGAGATTGTTGTTCAACCAGCCAAACCAAAGCCGTGGGAAAAGACTTACGTTTTGCTGCCATCTTATGAAAAGGTGAAGGCAGATAAAATCATGTATGCCCATGCTTCGCGTATTTTGCATCATGAGACTAACCCCGGCTGTGCTCGGGCATTACTACAGAAACATGGGGATCGCTACGTGTGGATTAATCCACCCGCTATTCCATTATCTACGGAAGAAATGGACAGCGTATTTGCTCTGCCATATCAGCGCGTTCCTCATCCTGCCTATAACGGTCAAAAACTGCCTGCGTATGAGATGATTCGTTTCTCAGTTAATATCATGCGCGGCTGTTATGGTGGCTGCTCGTTCTGTTCAATTACCGAACACGAAGGGCGTATTATCCAGAGCCGTTCAGAAGATTCGATCATCCGTGAAATTGAAGAGATCCGCGATAGCGTGCCGGGTTTCACCGGTATTATTTCTGACCTCGGCGGGCCAACGGCCAATATGTATATGTTGCGTTGTCAGTCGCCAAGGGCAGAGCAGACCTGCCGTCGGGCTTCCTGTGTTTATCCTGAAATTTGTCAGCATATGGATACTAACCATGAGCCGACCATCAAACTCTATCGTCGAGCCAGAGATTTAAAAGGCATCAAGAAGATCCTGATTGCTTCTGGCGTTCGTTACGATTTAGCCGTGCAGGATCCTCGCTATATTAAGGAACTGGCAACCCATCACGTTGGCGGCTATTTGAAGATAGCGCCAGAACATACGGAAAAAGGGCCGCTATCCAAAATGATGAAGCCCGGCATGGGCAGTTACGATCGCTTTAAAGAGCTGTTTGATACCTACTCTAAACAAGCAGGAAAAGAGCAGTATCTTATTCCTTATTTCATTTCGGCCCATCCGGGCACTGAAGATGAGGACATGGTTAATCTGGCTCTATGGCTGAAGAAGAACCGCTTCCGTTTGGATCAGGTGCAAAACTTCTATCCGTCACCGCTGGCCAACTCAACCACCATGTACTACACCGGTAAGAATCCGTTGTCGAAAGTGGATTATAAAAGTGAGGACGTAACCATTCCAAAAGGGGATCGTCAGCGCCGGTTACAAAAAGCACTCCTGCGTTACCACGATCCGGCGAACTGGCCGTTGATTCGCACTGCGTTGGAAGAGATGGGATTAAAACATCTGATAGGTAGCCGTCGTGACTGTCTGGTACCTGCGGCAAGTATTGAAGAACAAAGAGCCGCTAAACGTAATTTGCGTCAGACGCGTCCTGCGTTAACCAAACATACGGATATTACGCGTCAAAGAGATCCTGCAAAAGGGTCGGGACGTCAGGCCGCAGAAACGGCCCGTAAGCCAGATAATAAAGCAAAAAATGTGAAGCCACAAAGCGGTAAACAGGAAACGGAACATTCAGTAAAAAGTGGAAAAGCGAAAGGTCCCGCTAGGAAGAAAACGTCTTTTTGAGTGTTGAAAATGTTTTAAACGGGTGAATAGATTATTCACCCGTTTAAATGAAAGATGACCCAACTGGGTGAATTCGGTCATTTTTATGGTTTTCAACTTTTCGTTCATTTTGTGATCTCTCACGAATAACGCAATGAAAAAATTTTCATTATAAATATATTAAAATATATAAGGGATAGTTCGGACTTATCTACCTTATTGACTTATTTATGCAATTTTTTTCAAAAAAATCCGTTGAGGCATAACTTTTTTTATCGTTAGCTAGCGTGAACTACCTGTGATTATTGCTAACTATAAAGACGAACATCATGAAAACACTAAAGAACTGGACGTTGCAGCAACAGCTTTCCGACCGTATCGAACTTAATGTTGATAACCGCCATTGCTTTTGTTTGTATGTGTTGGAGCCGGATCTATTTCGGGTTCTGATCAAACAAAATAACCAATTAGCTCTGGATCGTACCTGGACGATTGCACCGGATAACGATACACCTTGGGAAGGGCGCTCCAGATTGAGTTGTGAGGGATTCTCTCAGCCCGGCTATCAGTTGGAACAGCAGGATGAATGGTTACGTGTGAGTACCGATAAACTGCGGGTTACTATTCATCAACCGCTATGGCTGGAGTGGGAATACAAAACCCAAAACGGCGACTGGCAACTGCTAACTGCCGATCGTCCCACCAGCGCTTATTTATTAAATACTCACGGTGATGGCGTGGCTCACTATCAACGTCGTTATGGCAATGAGCAGTTTTATGGATTGGGAGAGAAGGCCGGTGACCTGAACCGCAACGGTCGTCGGTTTGAAATGCGTAATCTGGACGCGATGGGTTATAACGCGGCCTCTACCGATCCGCTGTATAAACATATTCCGTTTACTATCACGCGTCGTAACGAAGTTAGTTTTGGTTTGTTTTACGATAACCTGAGCAGCTGTTGGTTGGACTTGGGTAACGAGTTGGATAACTACCATCTACCGTATCGTCGCTATCAGGCTGAGGCGGGAGATCTGGATTACTATCTATTTCTTGGCCCAAAAGTATTGGATGTCACTAAAAAGTTTGTCCAGTTGACAGGAAAAACCTTCTTTGGACCAAAATGGAGCTTGGGTTATAGCGGCTCAACTATGCACTACACTGATGCGCCGGATGCTCAGCAACAGCTGCAAAAGTTCATTACGTTATGCAGTGAACACCAAATCCCTTGCGATTCTTTCCAGCTTTCATCCGGCTATACTTCCATCAATAACAAGCGCTACGTATTTAACTGGAATTACGACAAAGTACCTCAGCCAAAAATGCTGAGTCAGGCATTTCATCAAGCCGGGCTAAAACTGGCGGCGAATATCAAACCTTGTCTGCTACAGGACCATCCAAAATATCAGGAAGTGGCGAAAGCCGGGTTATTTATTCGTGACTCTGAGTCCGGTTCACCGGAACGTTCAGTTTTTTGGGATGATGAAGGCTCCCATCTTGATTTTACCAATCCACAGACTATTCAATGGTGGCAGGGCAACGTCACTCAGCAATTGCTGGAAATGGGTATCGACTCAACGTGGAACGACAATAACGAGTATGAGGTGTGGGATGGCGAAGCGGTTTGTCATGGTTTTGGTCGCCCGATTGCGATTAAACATATCCGTCCGGTAATGCCGCTGTTGATGTGCCGCTCTTCCATGGAGGCTCAGCAGAAATTTGCTCCAGAAAAACGACCTTATTTGATCTCTCGTTCTGGCTGTGCCGGTATGCAACGTTATGTGCAGACGTGGAGTGGAGATAACCGCACCAACTGGCAAACCTTACGCTATAACACCCGCATGGGGGTGGGTATGAGTTTGTCCGGGTTATATAACGTAGGGCACGATGTCGGGGGATTTTCAGGCGATCGTCCAGATGCTGAACTGTTTGTCCGTTGGGTACAAAATGGCGTGATGCATCCGCGTTTTACCATCCACTCATGGAATGACGATCGTACGGTTAATGAACCTTGGATGTATCCGGAAGCTACGCCTGCTATTCGCGACGCGATCAACTTGCGTTATCGCCTGCTACCGTACTTCTATAACTTGCTGTGGCAAGCTCACCGTGACGATGAGCCGATGCTTCGTCCGACTTTTCTAGATCATGAACATGACAGCAATACTTTCAGTGAAACCGATGATTTCCTGATTGGTAAAGATCTGCTGGTCGCCAGCGTCGTGGAGCAAGGTCAGCGTGAACGTCCGGTGTATTTACCTGATAATCAGAATGGCTGGTATTGCTTCCATTCCGGCCAGTGGTATAAAGGCGGGCAAAAAATTGTGCTGCCAGCACCGCTGGAGCGCCTACCGCTGTTAGTGAAAGCCGGTGCAGTATTGCCGCTATCAACCCATATTGGTTCTACACAATTGGTTAAGGAAGACGTTCGCGAACTGCATGTTTTCCCTCTGGTAGCCGCAGGAGAAACCTGTGGAGAAATTTTCGAAGATGATGGTGACAGTTTTGGCTATCGTGACGGTAATGCGCTGTGGCTAAACTGGACATTAACCAGCGATGTAAATCGTATCGATTTGAAAATTGAGGCTAAAGGCAGCTATGTTCCCGTGTGGAATACTCTGAAGATGGTATTACCACAGGGAGAAAAGCGTAGTTTATATATTAATGGATTGGCGGCAAGTCAAATTACATTGTCATTATTATAGTGATATAGGGCAATACCAGTCATTTAATCAATTGATTGGTATTGCTTTATGCGTATCTGAGCATTTTCTTTTGTTGTGTCAGTCTATTTTGATACAAAGATATTGATTTCATAATGATATTATTTTCAATAATATCATTAGCTAGTTAAGAATAATGACGCTGTCTCGATGGTATCAACGTTCTGACAGTATCAATGTGGATACAGTATCGGTTGAGCATACATTCTGTGTTCAACAATACATTTCTGAAACTAGCGAAAGAATGAAAGGAAGTGCTTTAATGAAAAGTGACAATAAAATTGTTATTAAAGGAAGCGTTGAAAAAGTTTTCGACTTGATAACACAAGTGAGATTCTGGCCTGAATGGCACTTGGCTACACGTGCAGTATCAGGTGTAACCGAGCGTCCCTTTCGTCCTGGTGATGTTTTTTACGAATTTGTTCGTACCAACAATGGCCCTCGTGAGATAGAGTGGCATGTCGCCGAGTACGATCGTCCACGCAGTGCCAGCATACAGCTCAAAGATTCTTCACTGAAAATTACTTATACATTCGAACAGACAGCAGAAGGTACCGTATTCGGCCGTACTCTGACTAAAGATAAAGAGGTCGGTATTGAATTAGGAAAAGACAACGCGGAAGCCTTGCGAATTGAAACACAATCTGTCGAGAATTTGGTTCGTTTGGTTGAGCGAATCATTGAATGTGAAAATGTTGGGCCAAGCTACCCTTGATTTTTCAGATTGTTAAAAAGCGCCCATCTTTAATATAAGTATGGGCGCTTTGTTAATTAACCCGATAGTTTAGCCTTTCGGCGTTATGCTCAATAGTTAATTGAAAATCACTTCAGATCGCTAAAAAAGGTGCGTTTCAGCGCTAATTCAACACCACGGATTTCTGCCAAACCTTTCAAACGACCAATCGCAGAATAACCCGGATTGGTTTTCTTCTTTAGGTCATCCAACATCTGGTGGCCATGATCAGGGCGCATTGGAATCTTACGCATATCTCCTGCTTTCTGGCGGCGAGACTCTTCTCCCAGAATCGCTTTCACCACCGAATACATATCCACATCGCCATCTAAATGGGCCCCTTCATGGAAGGTTTTTGGGTTTCCTTCACGACAGGTTGAACGCAGATGGGTGAAGTGAATACGGTCGCCAAAGGTTTCGATCATTCTGACTAAATCGTTATCAGCCCGTACACCGTAGGAACCGGTACACATGGTGAAACCATTATGAATGCTGTCGACGGTCTCTTTTAGCCACTGCATATCTTCGATAGTGGAAACAATACGCGGCAGGCCCAGAATCGGACGCGGCGGATCGTCAGGATGTACCGCCAGACGTAAACCGCAGGCTTCAGCTACCGGAACAATCTGCTTCAGGAAATACGCCATGTGCTCACGCAGTTTGGCCTTATCAATACCATCATAAGTAGAGAGGTGCTTACGGAACTGCTCTAGAGTATAACCCTCTTCAGCACCCGGCAGGCCAGCAATAATATTGCGTACCAGCTTATCAATGTCAGCCTGACTCATGGCGTCATAATAAGTCTTAGCTTGGGCAACTTCCTCTGCGGTGTAGTCAGCTTCTGCGCCAGGGCGTTTTAACATATGCAGTTCAAAGGCAGCAAAAGCAATTTGGTCGAAACGCAGGGCTTTGGAACCATCGGGTAACACATATTCCAGATCGGTACGAGTCCAGTCTAATACCGGCATAAAGTTGTAGCACACGGTATCAATGCCGCAGGCGGCCAGATTACGGATCGATTGCTGATAATTAGCGATATGCTGCTTATAGTTACCGGTCTGAGTTTTGATTTCTTCATGGACAGGAATACTTTCTACCACTGACCAGACTAGTCCTTTCTCTTCAATCACTTTTTTGCGTTTTTCGATCTCTTCGACACTCCAGACGTCACCGTTTGGAATATGATGCAATGCCGTGACAATACCGGTAGCACCAGCTTGGCGAATATCATCTAAAGAGACTAGGTCATTAGGACCATACCAACGCCATGTTTGTTCCATATATAAATACCTTAAATCAAGGGTGTTAAAGACAGCCGCAACCCCGCCATAAATAGCGTATAAACATAAAATTATATTTATCGACTAAACAGCGTTGCGCTATATGTCGCTTATCTGACCATGACAGGGGAAACTACCATGGCGGTTATCGTTTTTTCTCGCGATATCAGGAATCCTGATTTTCAACGGGAACTGATTCAAAAAGATAACCATCAAAAGAGGGGTCATCTGAATCAGAAAGTTCCATCAACTTTTGTTTCACATTCTCTAAGTGCTGCCACATTGCCTGGCGGGCACCCTGAGGATCTCTGCGTTGTAATGCCTGTAAGATCTTGTTGTGATCGTTCAGCCAAGCTCGTCGGTAGTCTTGATTAGAGATATGGGTATGTAGCTTTTGCCACATGGCGCTATCTCGGCGGCGACGCCACAGGTCTTGCACCATATCTTCTAACAGCGAGTTTTGGGTAGCTTTAGCGATCAGCGTATGGAACAGCTCATCACTGTCATAATTGGTTTGCCCGCTTTCCAGTGCGGAACGCTCCTGTTCGAGAGCTTGGCGGAGTTCGGCAATATCTGATTTAACCAATTGCGTGGCCGCAAAGGCGGCAATATTGCTTTCTAGCAATTGTCGCGCCTGTAGCATTTCAAAAGGACCGATATCATCACTGTTCTGTTGCGGAGCTTGTTTAACACTGTCAGGTAGGTTTATTACGTAAACCCCAGAGCCTTTACGCACATCAATCAGATTCTCTAATTCCAGCATGATTAATGCTTCACGTATTACTGCTCGACTAACGCTGAACTGGGCAGCAATATCCCTTTCTGGCGGTAGGCGTGAACCTACGGGAAAATTACCTGAGCTCAACATGGCTTTTAGCGCTTTACCAATTTCTTGATAGGAGCGTTTAGCACCTGACATGTTATTTCCTTAGCGTTAGATGGTCTTGATTAGTATCAAGCTAATTGTAGCAATATACAACACAAGATCAATTAACTGGTTGACCAATTATACGATTCATTCCATTAAAGTTTTTTCATAGAATCAACCAGTTGATAAACTTCAGGATTACTCTTCTGTAAGTTGTCATACATTGGTTGAACAGCCTGCTGGAAGCTGGCTTTTTCCGGGTAGCTAAACTGAACGCCCATATTTTCGGCTTTTACTTTTTCTTCCGCGTTAGACTGAGCCCATAACTCTTTCATATACATCATGGATTCGTCAGCCGCTTGTTGTAAGGCCTTTTGATCTTTTTCAGATAGCCCATCCCAAACTTTGGCTGAAATGACCAAAACATCAGGAATAGAGGTGTGTTCATCTACGCTGTAGAACTTAGTCACTTCACCATGACGGTTCAACGTCAGTGCCGTCAGATTGTTTTCAGCGGCGTCAACGACACCTTGTTGCAATGCGGTATATAACTCACCATACGCCAGTGGTGTAGGGTTGCCCCCTAGTAGTTTAATCATTTCAACCGCACTTGGGCTAGGTTGAACACGCACTTTTAATCCTTTCAGATCCGCGGGTGAATTGATGGGTTTTTTAGCATAGAAGCTACGAGAGCCAGCATCATAGTAAGTCAAACCAATAAAGCCATTCGGTCGGGAAGATTGCAAAATTGACTTGCCTGATTCACTTAACATGGCGCGGTAGTAGTGTTCACGATCGGTGAACAGGTAAGGCATGTTAAATGCGCCATAGTTTTTGGAGAAAGCTTCCAGTTCGGCGGCATTGGATTTTGCCATTGCCAGCGCACCGTTTTGTACCAGCTCTAGTGATTCTCTTTGGTCGCCCAATTGAGCATCCGGATAAATGCGGATAACCAGATTTCCATCGGACAGCTCTTTCGCTCGACTGGCCATTTTTTCCATGGCTTTTTGTACGGGATGGTTGCGGTTGTGGTTATGGCTAAGTTTCATGGTAACCGCAGAGTAAACCGGTGCTGCCACCAGCATGATGGAACCAATAATCAGAGGCAATAAGCCCTTCTTTAATGACATATAACTCTCCTTCTGTCGTTGTTGTATTTTTAGAGTGAATGTAAGGGTACGCTCAGCAGGCTGACCACTTTGAGGCAAAAAGTCAAAATAAAAAGCAATAATAATGTTAATTGGTTGACCAATATCTCAAAAATGCAATAAGGTCGTTTGAATTTATTGATCGAGAAACAGAAAGAATGTCTTATAGCACAGACTAATTTTGTGTGGAATTTAGATTAAATAACATCAATTATATTTAAATCATGTGGTTGTGGCTAAATAAATAGAAGAAATTTGTTAGTCCTGCTAAATCAGCAATAGCCAGTCGGGAGTTAAACTTGATGAATACACTTAAGAAAATGGTTGACCAATTTCTTGCGTGGGCGGTAATTTTTATTTCCAGTGTTCTTGTTCTTTGCGTTTTGTGGCAGGTTTTTTCACGTTACTGCCTAGGAACGCCAAGCGTAGCAACGGATGAAATAGCTCGATTTATGTTTATGTGGGTAGGGTTGGTAGGGGCAGCCTATGCGGTAAGCCTGAAGCGCCATTTGGCGATAGATCTGCTGACGCAAAAATTAACCGGTACACGCAAGCTGGTTTCCGAAGTTGTCATCATTTTAATGACGCTACTGTTTGCCGGGCTGGTTATGGTTTACGGTGGCCTTGGATTAGTTCAGAAGACCCTGAGTACTCAGCAGCTCTCTCCGGCTTTAGGTATTCCTATGGGATATGTCTATTTCGCCATTCCTTTCAGTGGATTCGCCATTATTTTTTATTCGTTGGTTGATTTACTGAACAAGTTTACGCCGAATTCCTCTGTACATACGGCAGGGTAACTGTGCTTTACCGATAGTAGCCTGAGGCAGGATAGCTCACGGGTCTAATAACTAAATACTGATAAAAGGTAACTTAATCATGGAATGGGATATTATTTTAACGCTGTTTGGCGTTTTCGCTTTCCTACTAATCATTGGTGTACCGATCTCTTTTTCTATTGGTCTGGCTTCTTTGGCGACCATTATGCTGTCGTTGCCCTTCGATCCGGCGATTGCCGTTATTGCTCAAAAGATGGCTACCGGATTGGATAGTTTTGCGCTGCTAGCCATTCCATTTTTTATTTTGGCGGGGAATATCATGAACCGGGGGGGAATAGCGCTGCGGCTGATTAACTTTGCTAAAGTGCTGGGAGGGCGGCTCCCCGGCCCGTTGGCTCATTGTAACGTATTAGCCAATATGATGTTTGGTGCACTGTCCGGCTCTGCGGTAGCATCGGCAGCGGCGGTCGGGGGTGTTATGTCACCTATGCAGAAAAAAGAGGGGTACGATCCGGCGTTTTCGGCGGCGGTGAATATAACTTCTTGTCCTACCGGTTTACTGATCCCGCCTTCTAATACGCTGATTGTTTATTCTCTGATTTCGGGTGGTACATCTATCTCGGCCCTATTTTTAGCCGGTTATTTGCCCGGTATTTTGATGGGTGTCGGTTTGATGGTTGTGGCGGGAATTATCGCCAAGCGTAAAGGATATGGCCGCCCGGAAAAGGCTACCTGCTCAGAAGCCTTCTATCGAATGTTGGATGCATTACCTTCTCTGGCCCTGATCGTGGTGATTATGGGGGGAATTATTGCCGGTATTTTTACCGCAACTGAAGCCTCCGCGGTGGCCGTGGTGTATACCATTGGATTATCAATGATCTACGGTGAAATGAAGCTGACGGATCTACCGAAGGTTATTCTGGATTCAGCGATAACTACTTCTATCGTATTGCTGCTCATCGGGACTTCGATGGGGATGTCATGGGCGATGGCAAATGCCGATATCCCTTATATGATCAGCGATGGTTTGAATGCAGTATCAGAAAATCCAATTGTTATTTTACTGATGATTAACGTCATATTGCTCATTATCGGCGTGTTTATGGATATGACGCCAGCTCTACTGATTTTTACGCCAATCTTCCTGCCGTTGGCCAACCAGATGGGTATTGATCCCGTGCATTTTGGCATCATTATGACCTTTAATTTGTGTATTGGTATCTGTACCCCGCCGGTGGGTAGTGCGCTGTTTGTTGGCTGTAGCGTAGGTGATGTACCGATTGATAAGGTACTGAAACCGTTACTGCCATTTTTTGTCATGTTGTTATTTACGCTGATGATGGTGACCTATATTCCAGAGATCAGCCTGTATTTACCAAGAACTATTCTAGGATATGGCGGTTAATTATCGGCATTTAACCTGAAATAAATAGTACAAGGCGGTTTCCGGTAACAGGTTGACCGCCGTTTCTACGTCATTCGATAAATTATGAGATGTAACATGAAAACCATTGATAACAGCCCGTTACCTACTTCAGTACAAAGACCGACATACGACCGCCACCAGCTAAAAAGCCGTATTGTACATTTAGGATTTGGTGCATTTCATCGCGCCCATCAGGCCTTGTTAACTAACCGAGTATTGCAACAGTCTGGTGGCGACTGGGGAATCTGTGAGGTGAATCTGTTTGGGGGAGAAGCGTTAATTGAGGCACTTCGTCAGCAGAATCACTTATATAGCGTATTGGAAAAAGGGGCTGAAAGTAATCAGGCATTGGTTATTGGTTCCGTTACTGAATCTTTGCACTCTGAACTGGATGGAATAGAAAGCGTTATCGAAAAAATGGCGGAGCCTCAGGTAGCGATTGTGTCTATGACTATCACGGAAAAAGGCTATTGTGTACTGCCGGGTGGGGGTGGTTTGGATCTTACTAACCCAACGATTAAGGCCGATTTGGCGCAACCGCACCAACCGAAATCTGCTATTGGCGTTATTGTGGAGGCTTTATACCGCCGCCGTGAACGAGGTCTGGCACCTTTCACTGTACTGTCTTGTGATAACATTCCAGAGAATGGGCATATTGTTAAGCAGGCGGTGATTGGATTAGCCCAAACCAGTCATCCTGAACTGGCGGACTGGATAAATCAGAATGTCCCTTTCCCTAGCACCATGGTTGACCGAATTGTTCCTGCTATCACGGATGAAACACTGGCGGAAATAGAACAAGCGCTAGGAGTAAGCGACCCGTGTGGCATTGCCTGTGAACCTTTTATCCAGTGGGTGGTGGAAGATAACTTTATTGCTGGCCGCCCTCAGTGGGAAACCATTGGCGCAGAGCTGGTAGACAATGTGCTGCCTTATGAAGAGATGAAGTTGCGTATGTTAAACGGCAGCCACTCCTTCTTGGCCTATTTGGGGTATCTGGCAGGTTATCAGCACATTAACGACTGTATGACTGACGGTGCTTATCGTACTGCTGCTCACCGATTGATGCTGCAAGAGCAAGCACCAACACTGAGCCTGAAGAATGTCGATTTAGCCGGTTATGCTGACCGTCTGATTGAGCGTTATAGTAACCCTTCGTTGAAACACCGTACTTGGCAAATTGCGATGGATGGTACCCAGAAATTACCGCAGAGAATGTTGGATTCTGTACGTTGGCATCTGGCACACAACAGTAACTTCGACTGTCTGGCGTTGGGTATTGCAGGATGGATGCGCTACGTTGGCGGGGTTGATGATACCGGTGCGGTTATCGATGTTCGTGATCCCATGGTCGAGCGTCTTAAGCAAGTATGTATGTCAACTGAAGATGGCATTGAAAGAGTCAATGGATTACTGGCAGTGGAAGCGATTTTTGGCACAGCTTTGCCGCTGGAGCCTCGCTTTGTCGAAGCGGTGACTCGCAGTTACCTCGCCCTGATGGGGCAAGGGGCCAAAAATACCGTTCATCAGTTGGCTAGCCAAGGGAGTATTTAATGATGAAAGACTTTTTAGCGGATAATTTCCTATTATCTACTGATGCGGCTCAGCGTCTCTATTTTGACTATGCTGCACCTCAACCTATTTTTGATTATCACTGTCATCTGCCGCCGAAAGATATTATGGAGAATCGCCGCTTTGGCAATTTGTCAGAAATCTGGCTAGCAGGGGATCATTACAAATGGCGGGTACTCAGAACCGCAGGTATTGATGAACGTCTTATTACCGGCGATGCCAGCGATTATGAGAAATATTTGGCTTGGGCATCGGTGGTACCTAAAACTTTAGGAAACCCAATCTATCACTGGACTCATCTGGAGTTAAAACGCCCATTTGGCATCAGCAATATTTGTTTGAGTTCTGATACCGCAGAGCAAGTCTGGCAACAGGCTAATGGATTACTGGCACAACCCCAGTTCTCTGCCCGCGGCATTATGCAGCAGATGAATGTGAAAATGGTCGGTACGACGGACGACCCTATTGATTCTCTGGAATACCATCGCGGTATTGCAGCTGACGACAGTTTTGATATCCGTGTGTGCCCAAGCTGGCGGCCGGATCGCGCTTTCAAAATTGATCTACCTGGTTTTGCTGATTATCTTCCGCAGTTAGAAAAGGCCGCAGATATCAGTATTCTTGGTTTTGCTGATTTATTGGCGGCACTGGAAAAACGTTTGGATCACTTTGCCGCTCATGGCTGCGTTGCCGCCGACCACGGCGTGGAAATCGTGCGTTTTGCTGAAATACCGGCAGTCACAGAGCTGGATCGCATTTTACGTCAGCGCATGTTGGGTCAGACGTTAAGTGAATTAGAGATTGCACAATTCAGCACGGCAGTTCAGGTCTGGTTGGGGCGCCAATATCATCAGCGTGGCTGGGTAATGCAACTGCATATTGGTGCGCTACGTAATAATAGCCAGCGTATGTTTGCCCGATTGGGTGCAGATGCCGGATTTGATTCCATTGGCGATCGTCCGGTTGCAGAGGCCCTGTCTCGTTTGCTTAATGCGTTAGACAAAGATGACAATCTGCCGAAAACCATTCTCTATTGCCTGAATCCATCAGACAACGAAGTGCTGGCTACGATGTGCGGTAATTTCCAAGGCGGCGGTATTGCTGGGAAAATACAGTTTGGCTCAGGCTGGTGGTTTAACGATCAGAAAGATGGCATGCAGCGTCAGATGATGCAGCTATCACAACTGGGTTTGTTGAGCCAGTTTGTTGGTATGTTGACCGATTCGAGAAGCTTCCTCTCTTATACCCGCCATGAATATTTCCGCCGCATTCTGTGCGATATGGTAGGTGGCTGGATGGATAACGGTGAAATCCCACATGACTATCAATTAGTGGGAAATATGATTGAAGACATCTGTTATGGAAATGCAGAGCGTTACTTTAAGCTGAAGTAAGCATATTATCTTAATCAATAATAAACAGCCCGCTCGATGGCGGGCTGTTTATCGCTATAACCAGACGCAGAAAAAGGGTCTGCAATAGAGACTTTAGGTCGCGCAATAGAATATCTAGTCAGCGCGGAGACCAAAAGGTTTGATCAAACCGCTTTCTCCCTCATTCCCTTAACCCTCTTTTTTGGTGGGGCTGAAAAAATTAATCTGACTTTTCAATCGGATTAATCCTAATCATTCACTACTCTTTATATTGAAAAGCGTCATGGTTATGCACTATTGACCGCCCAACCCGATAACAATGGCTTAATAGCAACGTTCCGGGCGATGAATTTACAGCAACAGAGTCACCATTTTTATGATGCAGAATGAAATCAATAATGACGTACAGAATGAAAAGATGACTGGTTCAAAACTGGAACATAATCGCCAGCGGATTATGCATTTGTTGTCTGACCATTTGCTGGTGGCGGCAATAGACTACGGTAAACAATCATCCAGCCTGTCCGATCCTTCATTGATGAAGGGAGTGCATGAGCTTCGACAACTGGTCAATAAACTACATGCCGCTGATCTTGCGGATTTGCTGGAGTCGTTGCCAAAGGGAAAACGGCAGGCTATCTGGTCTTTACTGAGTGATAAAAAACGCGGTAAAACGCTGATTGAGGTATCGGATTTCGTTTGGGATAGCCTGATTGAGGATATGAGCGATCGTCAGTTGCTATCGGCGTTGCAACATCTGGATTTGAATGAACAGGCCTATCTGGCAGGCCATCTCCCACGCGATCTGGTTGAACAACTGCTGGCATCTCTGGATGCGCATCAGCGAGCCAGAATCAGTGAAGTGATTCATTTGGGCAGGGATAAGGTGGGTGCCCTGATGGATTTTGAGCTGATCGCCATTCGTGATGATATTTCTCTGGCTACGGTTTTACGCTTTTTGCAAAAGCGTAAAACTATCGCGGATTCTACCGACAAACTATTTGTTATCGATAGAGAAAATCGCCTGATGGGGGAGTTACTGATTACCGATATTTTATTGCATACGCCGGAAACCAGCGTATCCGCACTGATGCATACAGAACCACTCACCTTTTTACCTGACGATAATGCTGAAGAGGCTGCCAGTGCTTTCGAACGTTATAACCTGATCAGTGCAGCGGTTGTGAACCATCAAAAAAAATTGATTGGTCGTTTGACTGTAGAGGATGTGGTGAACGTGGTGATTGAAGAAAGCGATAATGATTTACGTCGTATGGGGGGATTAAGTGAGAAGGAAGATATTTTTGCCCCCATTTTGACTTCAGTCCGCCAGCGTTCAGCTTGGTTAGCAATTAATCTGTGCACTGCCTTTATCGCATCACGGGTTATTGGATTATTTGAAGGGACAATCTCTGAACTGGTGGCTCTGGCAACGTTAATGCCGATTGTTGCTGGCATCGGTGGCAATACCGGCAACCAGACAATTACCATGATTGTGCGGGCATTGGCTTTGCATCATATCCGTTCCGAAGATATGCCATTTATGCTGATGCGTGAGTTAGGCGTTGCTGTGATTAATGGCATCGTCTGGGGGGGCGCGATGGGGGGAATAACGTGGTTGTTATATGGTAACCCCTTAATGGGGGGCGTAATGACACTGGCGATGTTATTGAACCTGCTGCTGGCCGCGTTGATGGGGGTCATTATTCCAATTACCATGGATCGGCTGGGGAGAGATCCGGCCATCGGCTCCAGCGTGATGATTACCGCCATTACGGATACAGGCGGCTTTTTTATTTTTCTTGGGCTGGCGACGCTATTTCTTGTTTAGCAACGAGCAGGGATGAATTTGCTTAAAACAGTATTCTGGTCGTGCAGCGATAATTATTTTCTAGACCGGCAACCGATTAATGTTTATACCAATATCACCTGTACACACTGAGCTTTAAGCTGCTCAATAACATCATGGTTGGCTTCTTTACCGGTGATCACAATATCAATTTGCTCTGCCCGGCTAAACAGCATTCCCGCACGTTGCCCCACTTTGCTGCTGTCCACCAGTACCACTAATTTACCGACATAGTTCAGCATTTTTTGCTCAGCCATAGCGGTTAACATATCTGTTTTATACAGGCCTTCTGCGGTTAATCCTTTACCGCTGGTAAACATCCAGTGGCCCGCATACAGCGATGCATCACCATCCTGAGGGGCAAGAGTAATTGCTTGGCTTTTGTTGTACTGACCACCCATGATAACCACGCTATCGTGCTCTTGTTCAATCAGAAAGTTTGCCAATGGTAGATAGTTGGTGATGATTTGCGCATCTTTACCGCAAATTTCACGCCCCAGTAAAAAAGCGGTAGAGCCACAGCTAATCACTACGCTCTCTCCCGGCTGAACTAAACGGGAAGCGGCCTTAGCTATGCGAACTTTCTCTTCATGATTTTGTGCCTGATGAATGTTCATTGGCGTCCAAGCCACGCGATTTTGATTGATAACTTCGGCACCCTTACGCACTTTCTTCAGTTTGCCGCTATCGCCCAGTTTATTGATATCCCGGCGCGCAGTTGCAGGAGAAATGCTTAAACGTTCGATAACTTGCTCAACGGTAACAAAGCCAGTTTGTTGTAGCATTTCCAGTAAAATCTGATGTCGTTGTGATTCTGTCATGAAAAATCCAGATGTCTGATGACGATTTGATGATTATATTTGAAAAAAACATTTTATCCTATCGCCAACAGGATGAAAGCCGGACATAGCCCGGCTACTGAAAGCAGAATCACTACAGAAATGATTTGAAAGGTAAATCTGGCTCTATGGTAAAGCAGTCATCAAAACCGCGTGGGTAGTGATATTCAAAATCGTCTTTATCTTGTGGCCAGATGAATTTTCCGCCCACCTGCCAGATATAAGGCTTAAAGCCATACTTTAACCGATCTTTTTTCATATCCCACAACACGCGAATTTCTTGCGGGTCGGCCTGAAAGTTAGACCAGATATCATGGTGAAAAGGGATAACCACTTTAGTATTTAGCGATTCGGCCATGCGTAGAATATCGGCACTGGTCATTTTATCCGTTACACCTCGAGGGTTTTCACCATAAGAACCCAGCGCTACATCGATCTGATGATCATTACCGTGTTTGGCATAATAGTTTGAATAATGTGAGTCACCACTGTGGTACAGATTGCCCCCAGGTGTCTTAAACAGGTAGTTAACGGCGCGTTTATCCATGCCATCCGGCAGCACACCGGCCGCTTTTTCATCTGCCGGGAGGGTAATGAGTGCGGTTCTGTCAAACGCATCAAGCGCATGAATCTCAGTATCTTTTATTTTTATAACATCACCCGGTTTTACCACGATGCAACGTTCGCGTGGTACACCCCATCCAGTCCAAATATCAACGCAGGTTTGTGGGCCGATAAATGGAATTGAACTATCACAGTTTTGTATGACGGCAGCTGCAACATTGACATCAATATGATCATTATGATCGTGGGTAGATAAAACCGCATCAATCTTACGAATCGCGAAGGGATCGAGTACAAACGGGGTAGTACGCAGGTTTGGCTGTAGTTTTTTTACTCCCGCCATCCGCTGCATTTGATGGCCTGTTTTCATCAGTGGGCTACTGTGATTTTGCTTACCTGTACCGCACCAGAAATCGACACAAATATTAGCGCCTCCTTGAGATTTCAACCATATACCGGTACAGCCCAACCACCACATAGCAAACGTTCCAGGAACGACAATTTCTTGTTCAATTTCTTCATTCAGCCAAGTCCCCCATTCTGGAAAAGTACTCAGAACCCAGGATTCACGGGTGATGTTTTCAATTTTACTCATAGTTATGACTCCCAATAATGATTGATGTATGTTGGTTTCTTTAGTAATCAAAATTAATCATAAAAAGATTATTAAAGATTGTTTGTGAGGAATCTAACATTAACTAATGAGAATGAAAACAATGTTTTTTTATGGCTCCCATCTTAAATGAGCTCATTTTATTTATCTGTTTTTATTCTATTCCTGATGATTATTTTTCTATTTACATGTAATTAAAAAGGAAAGTTATTTTTTAATATTATAGTTAAATGAAATGATTACTGTATAAAACTAAGTTGCGATCTTATTCACAAATAATCAAATTTAATCTTTGTGTGATTAAATTTGATTGCTAGAGTGGGGTCGCATTATAAACACAGCTCGTCATATCACACCTTAATTTAAAAATATTAAAGGGTGACGAGTATGCCAAAAGCCGTATGGAGTGCTTTATGGAAACTTTTTATAACGTTTTTACCATCTTTTTTAATCAGGTTATGACTAATGCCCCGTTGCTGCTGGGTATTGTGACTTGTCTTGGCTACTTGCTGCTGCGTAAAAGCGCAACGGTGATCGTCAAAGGAACAATCAAAACCATCATTGGCTTCATGTTATTACAGGCTGGGTCAGGTATTTTGACTAGCACCTTTAAGCCAGTAGTGGCAAAAATGTCAGAGGTTTATGGAATTAACGGTGCGATTTCTGATACCTATGCTTCAATGATGGCGACAGTAGAGCGCATGGGGGATGCCTATAGCTGGGTTGGTTATGCAGTACTGCTGGCGCTGGCACTCAATATTATCTATGTCTTACTGCGTCGGGTAACGGGTATTCGCACTATCATGCTAACTGGGCATATCATGTTTCAGCAGGCGGGGCTGATTGCCGTATTTTTCTATATTCTTGGTTATCCGATGTGGACCACCATTCTCTGTACTGCGGTGTTAGTTTCTCTGTATTGGGGTATCACCTCTAATATGATGTTCAAACCAACTCAGGAAGTTACCGATAACTGCGGATTTTCTATCGGTCATCAGCAGCAGTTTGCTTCTTGGATTGCCTATAAAATAGCCCCCTATCTGGGTAAGAAAGGCGAGAGCGTTGAAGACTTGAAACTTCCGGGCTGGCTGAATATTTTCCACGATAATATCGTCTCTACGGCAATCGTGATGACGTTGTTCTTCGGCGCCATTCTCTGTTCCTTTGGTATCGATACCGTGCAAAAAATGGCAGGAAAGGTCCACTGGAGCATCTATATCCTGCAAACCGGTTTTCAGTTTGCCGTCGCCATTTTCATTATTGTTCAAGGCGTTAGGATGTTTGTGGCTGAGCTGTCTGAAGCCTTTAATGGAATCTCTCAACGTTTAATTCCCGGTGCCGTACTGGCCATCGATTGTGCTGCAATTTATAGCTTTGCACCTAATGCTGTGGTTTGGGGCTTCCTGTGGGGAACGATTGGTCAACTGATTGCGGTAGCCATTCTGATTGTTGTGGGCTCTTCCATCATGATTATTCCCGGCTTTATTCCCATGTTCTTTTCTAATGCCACTATCGGCGTATTTGCCAACCACTTTGGTGGATGGCGTGCTGCGCTGAAGATCTGTTTGGTGATGGGCATGATTGAGATTTTCGGCTGCGTATGGGCTGTTAAGTTGACGGGGCTGAGCGCATGGATGGGGATGGCTGACTGGTCTATTTTGGCTCCTCCTCTAATGCAGGGATTAACACTGGGCCTGTGGTTTATGGGGGTCGTTATTGTTATCGCTCTGATTTACATGTTTTTTGCCGGTCGCAGCCTGCGGGCTGAAGAAGATGCAGAGAAACGTTTGACAGAATCTTCATTAAATTCTGCCAGTTAACTGATAGGGGAACCAATTATGACGGTACGCATTCTTGCAGTATGTGGTTGTGGGCAAGGTAGCTCGATGATCATGAAAATGAAAGTTGATCAATTTTTGACACAACAGGGCGTTAATCATTCGGTCAATAGCTGTGCGGTAGGTGAATATAAATCGGAGTTAGGCGGTGCTGACATTATTGTTGCTTCTACTCATGTAGCCGGTGAAATCACGGTGAGTGGTAATAAGTATGTGGTTGGCGTGCGAAACATGCTATCGGCCGCTGATTTTGGACCAAAACTGATGGAAGTGATTCAGGCTCATTTTCCGCAGGATATGAAGTAGGGAGTAAATATGAAACTGCGAGACTCTTTGGCTGAGAATAACTCCATTTGTTTGCAGGCTGAGGCTGGTGATTGGCAAGAGGCGGTGAAGATTGGCGTCGATTTGCTGGTGAAGGCTGATGTGGTAGAGCCTCAGTATTATCAGGCTATTTTGGATGGTGTAGCGCGTTTCGGCCCCTATTTTGTTATTGCACCCGGTCTGGCGATGCCGCATGGCCGTCCGGAAGAGGGGGTGAAGAAAACGGGTTTTGCCTTAGTGACTTTAAAAACACCACTGGTTTTTCATCATGAAGATAACGACCCGGTTGATATTTTGATCACTTTAGCTGCTGTTGACGCACATACCCACCAAGAGGTGGGAATTATGCAGGTGGTTAATCTGTTTGAAGATGAAGCTAATTTTGATCATTTACGGGCTTGCCGAACGTCTGAAGAGGTGCTGGCGCTGATCGACAGGGTAAATGCTTAGCTCACTATGGTGATGACATTAAATTTATTGATCTAAAAGGAAAAAATATGACTCATCCTTTACCTATGCTACAGGTTGCGTTAGATAACCAGACGTTGGACCATGCCTACCAAACGACCCGCCTGATTGCTGAAGAGGTTGATATCATTGAGGTAGGAACCATTTTATGTGTCGGCGAGGGGGTTCGTGCTGTACGCGATCTTAAGGCGCTTTACCCTCATAAAATTGTGTTGGCCGATGCCAAAATTGCTGATGCCGGAAAAATCCTCTCTCGTATGTGTTTTGAAGCTAATGCTGATTGGGTTACGGTCATTTGTTGTGCAGATATTAATACCGCCAAAGGGGCTCTGGAAGTTGCTAAAGAGTTCAGTGGCGATGTTCAGATCGAGTTGACCGGATATTGGACTTGGGAGCAGGCACAGGAATGGTATCAGGCAGGGATTCAACAAGTGGTATATCACCGCAGTCGTGATGCCCAGGCTGCTGGTGTGGCATGGGGGCAAGCAGATATTCAAGCAGTTCAGCGGTTGTCTGATATGGGCTTTAAAGTGACAGTGACCGGAGGATTGGCACTAGAGGATTTACCCCTGTTTAAAGGGATACCGATCCATGTCTTTATTGCTGGTCGTAGCATTCGTGATGCAGCAGATCCGGTAGAGGCTGCTCGTCAGTTTAAACGTTCAATCGCTCAGATCTGGAGTTAAGGAAACGCTATGCTGCAAAAAGCCGTGCCTTTAGGGATTTACGAAAAAGCCTTGCCGGCGGGTGAGGACTGGCTAAGTCGCCTGCAGTTAGCGGCAGAGCTGGAGTTCGACTTTGTTGAAATGTCAGTAGATGAAAGTGATATCCGACTGGCTCGGCTTGACTGGAACAGCGAGCAGCGTTTGTCGTTGGTTAATGCTATTGCCATGACGGGAATACGAGTTCCCTCTATGTGCTTGAGTGCTCACCGTCGTTTTCCTCTTGGTTCAGAAGATGATGCTATACGCAATCAAGGGTTAGAAATCATGAGTAAGGCGATACGGCTGGCTCAAGATGTCGGTATTCGGGTGATTCAACTGGCTGGTTATGATGTTTATTACCAACAAGCTAATAATGAAACCCGTGAGCGCTTTAGGGATGGGCTGAAACTGGCTGTAGACATGGCTAGTCGTGCTCAGGTGACATTGGCAATGGAGATAATGGATTATCCGTTGATGAACTCCATCAGCAAAGCGATGGGATATGCCCATTATCTAAATAACCCTTGGTTTCAACTCTATCCAGATATTGGGAATCTATCTGCTTGGGATAATGATGTGCAGATGGAGCTGAAAGCAGGAAGTGGTCATATTGTTGCGGTACATATTAAAGATACTTTGCCGGGGGTATTTAAGAATGTCCCTTTTGGTACGGGTGTTGTTGATTTTGAAAGCTGTTTTAGGACGTTGAAGGAAAGTGGTTACAGTGGGCCATACTTGATAGAGATGTGGAGTGAGACTGCTGTCGATCCTGTGAAAGAGGTAAAGGCTGCGCGAGATTGGGTTAAGCAACGAATGCTAAATGCGGGTTTACTGATGGAGGCAACCGTCTGATGAAACGGCTAAAACAGCAGGTATATGAAGCGAATATGGATTTGCCTCGTTATGGTCTGGTGACATTTACTTGGGGAAATGTCAGTGCTATCGATCGTGAGCGGCAACTGGTCGTTATTAAGCCCAGCGGTATAGCCTATGAACAGATGAAAGTTGAGGATATGGTAACGGTTAATCTTCATGGAGAGGTTGTGGAAGGGGGCTATAAACCCTCTTCCGATACAGTGACTCACCTTGAGCTTTATCGTTGCTATGACCAACTCGGGGGGATTGTTCATACTCATTCTACTTATGCAACAGCTTGGGCGCAGGCGGGAATGCCAATACCTGCTTTGGGTACAACACATGCTGATTACTTTTCTGGTGATATCCCCTGTACCCGGGCATTAACCGCCGATGAGGTCAATAGTGAGTATGAACTTAACACAGGAAAGGTCATTGCTGAGACGGTAGGGAAAGTTAATCCTTTATACATTCCGGGTATCGTTGTTTATCAACACGGGCCTTTTACTTGGGGAAAAGATGCCGATGAAGCGGTGCATAATGCTGTCGTTATGGAAGAAGTGGCAAAAATGGCTTGGATAGCCAGTAGTATTAATCCTCATAGACGAAAAATAGATAACTATTTATTAAATAAACATTTTTTAAGAAAGCATGGTCCAAGTGCTTATTATGGTCAGTCAAAGTAGGCCATCTATTTTTCAGTGTGTGGAATGAGCATTTTCCGATCGAAATAAGTTGAGTATCTTTATTGATACTATCAATGAGTTCGGTCGGAATTTTTTTGATTAATATGATTTTGGTTTATACAGTTCGTTGAGTTTGCCAGCCCTAAATCTTTATCAAGATAGCGTCAGATTCATACGAAATTTGACTGCTGCGATATGCTTCTAAAAGAAATGTAAGTTATATCATCAGATCTCTTTTCTGAGCGAAACATATTCCACCCGTATAATCGGTCTCTTCTTATTTATCCGCTTATGTCATTAGATTACACAGGGCTTGTGGTAACTGTGTTTAATTATTTTTACACACAGATACATACAAGCATTGTTTTTGTGTGTATCTGTGTGTATATTGATATGGAAGTGATAAATGAAATCATCGGATTTGATTAAAGAACTTCGGGCTGCTGGGTGTGAATGGCGGCGGCATAATGGAGGAAGCCACCAGATATGGTGGTCTCCGATAACGAAAAAAACATTTCCAGTCCCTCATCCTAAAAAGAATTTGCCTGAGGGCACCGTTAGATCGATCAAAAGAGCGGCTGGAATTTAGGTTTTATCAGGAGGCTATATGTTATTTTCTATTGCTGTTGAAGTACCACAAGATGAGCAGACGGCTTATGGTCTAACTGTGCCTGCTTTATGTAACGAAGATTATGGCTGTTTTTCTGCGGCAGACTGCGTAGAAGATGTGGCCGGAATGGCCCGGGAGGCCATTTTACTCACCATCACTGATATGATTGAATCAGGGCGCTATTCTTTAGCGCAAATTAAAGATCTTGGTCCGTTGGTTTATCAGAAAACCCATACTGAATTTGATGGACAACAATGGTTTGTGATTGAGGTTGATTTGTCGGAGCTGGAAGGAAAACCACAGCGGATTAATATTTCGCTACCGGATGTGTTAATTCGTCGAATTGATTCACGTGTTAAAACTCAGGATGATTACCGCGACCGTAGCCATTTTCTGGCCGTTGCGGCAAAAAATGAATTATTAAGGATGGAAGGGTAATCCTCCCCAGTCATATTCCCGGGGAGGAGACTTACTCATTAGCTTAAACTGCGGAACGTTGTAACTCATAAGATTTCAAGTGAGTGTAAGCCGCTCGCAGGCGTATCAGGCTATTTGGATCGATACCGGACTGTTGAGCGCGGAACAATAGATCGCCAACAATATGGTCAGCTTCAATACGTGAGCCATTTTGTAAATCACGATACATTGATGCGGTTAGCTTAGAGCCTGGTTCTGTTAACATCTTATGGGCTCGTTCTACGTCGGGAGCATAGCCCGCTTTGAGCGCTATGTTTCTTATTTCTTCAATCAACATGAGAATAAATGTCTTACCATCCGGTGAGGCAATAATATCGCCAATGGGTGCGCGCATTAAACAAGTACTGGATGCCAGAGAGGCAAGGAACAGCCACTTCTCCCACATTGCCAGTAGAATATTCTCGCTATGCTCAGACTGAAAATCAGTTTGTTTGAAAATGTGAGCAATCCGGCTGGTTCTATCACTTTTGGTGCCGTTTAATTCACCAAAAATGATGTTATGGATAGGCGTCATGCGATAGATAGTGCCATCGGCTTCAACGGTAGAAACGATATTACATAATCCACCCAGAACTTTTTTGCTACCAAAAGCCTGTTCTAACACTTGAATGTGACGCATCCCATTGAGTAGCGGTAGGATAGCGGTATCAGGACCTACTGCTGGGGAAAAAGAATCAATGGCATTCTCCAGATCGTAGGCCTTGCAACTAAGCAGGATGAGGTCGTAAGGATGGCTAATTTCCTCCGTGGTAACTAATTGAGGAGAAGGGAACGAGATTAGCTGATTTCCCGGATTTTTAATGATTAATCCACTTTGTTTT
This sequence comes from Limnobaculum parvum, assembly GCF_003096015.2. NCBI lineage: Bacteria > Pseudomonadati > Pseudomonadota > Gammaproteobacteria > Enterobacterales > Budviciaceae > Limnobaculum > Limnobaculum parvum. The sequence continues at coordinate 627,877 of NZ_CP029185.2, forward strand.
AATTTTTGTGCTCGGGCAGGTCGAACCAAAAAGGTCACATCTTGCCCTGATTCCAGCAGTTTACCGCCAAAGTACCCACCAACGGCTCCGGCCCCTACGATAAGAATTCGCATATAACATCCTCGGTCTGATAGATGATTAATCATGTTGTGAAATGAGAATAGCGTGTCAGGTATTTAGAATAGATCGAAAAAACATTTCGTGACATCACTTCTATAAGATATTCGAACAATATAAATAGTGAATTCTGGTCAAAGAGTTAACGCTTAATAATTTACTAAGAATTACTCCCTACACTTTACGATCATATAGATAAAAATCGCTTCACACTCTCTACCGGATAATTTAATGGCAGCCAGCAAACAGACTCAGGTCATCCATGGCGGTACTCAGATATTGCCATCTTCTTTTTATATACGTCAGGTTCTATTTCTGTTGGCAGCAGCCGTACTTTTTTTAGGGCTCTCTTGGCACGATAGGCTCGATTTTTGGATCACTGGTCAGTGGTATCAGGTTGAAACGCACTCATTTCCTATGAAAGACAACGCCTGGTTGGAGTTGATTAATCATAAATTGCTTAAATTTTCGATTATTGCATCTGCCGTTGTTGCTCTGTTTTGGGGGATATACCGTAAAAATCCTCGTTTAATTGTGGCGATGATATTACTTGGTATTGGGACTGCCGTGGTTGGTATTTTAAAAGCATCGAGTATTCATTCATGTCCCTGGAGTCTAAGTGAGTTTGGTGGGCAGGCGGCCTACCTTCATTTGTTTGAATCTGTTTCTAGCGGAGTGAATCCCGGACCAGGAAAATGTTTTCCTGGAGGTCACTCATCGTGTGGATTTGCCGTTATGGCGCTGTTTTTTTTGTTTTATCCAGAACGGCCCAAATTGGCATGGTGTTGTTGGTGGCTGGGTATTTTTCTTGGGATGGTTATGGGGTACGGGCAAGTTATGAGAGGTGCCCATTTTCTTTCTCATAACCTTTGGGCGGGCTGGTGGGTGTGGTTAAGCCAACTTGTGTGCTATTGGTTGGTTGAGCGCATTACGTTATGGCGAAAATAGTGCCATTAAGAGCGAGTGTGATGTATGGAAAATTTTAACTATCAATTATTTATGATGATAAATGTCACGCCAAATTCTCCCTTTTGGCTGATTAATGTCGCTGAGTTTTTGGCGAAACAGGCGATAGATATTATACCGATTGTATTGTTGATTGCATGGCTATGGGTACCTCGCCGTGAACTGGTGATAAAAACGCTTATTGCGCTGGCATTCGGTGTCATATTAGCCAAAGCGCTGGGAACAATTTTTCCGCACGTTCGCCCGTTTATTCAGGGAGTTGGCTATCAGCTACTGGACCATAGTAATACGCCCTCTTTTCCAAGTAACCACGGTACGGGAGCGTTTACATTTGCGTTGGCATTTCTGTTTTGGGGTCGTCTAGGTATTGGCATGTTCTTTATGGCATGGGCATTGGGTATTGCATGGTCTCGGGTCTATTTAGGTGTTCATTGGCCTATGGATATGGCTGGTGCGCTTATAGTGGGGTTGATTTCTTGCTTCCTGACGCAATGGGTTTGGTCGCTGTGGGGAAAGCCATTTTTGACCAATTTAGAGAAGATATATCATCGAATCTTTATCTTACCAATCAAAAAAAGTTGGGTTAAATATTAGTTAGCCAATGAGCATTAAAACAGGGCCAAGTATGGCCCTGAAAATAGCTGATGTATTGTTAATAGATTAACCTCGATTTAATTAACAAATGATATCCTCGTATATTTAAATACCCCCACTTTATGCAAGATGACTATAATAAAGTCTAATCTTATTTGAATGTTTTTGTGGCATTAAACATTCATTATCAATGCATATATCATTATTGCTATAAATTAATTTAATTAATTGATATTTAATAATTAAATAATTTAACAGTTATTTCATGACGTAATTTTAAATATATTTGTATGTATATTATCATATATTAATTTCGAATTATAAAAATATAAAAATTTACTATTAACCAGTCTGATTTATATCGATAAATATATCTACTCTATTCTGGAATAAATATAAACCGCCCCTACAATTATAATTACGTCATCGGACGTTTTCTAATAAGAGGTTATTTATATGAGACGGACAAATATTGGCCGCCTGAGCAGAATTGCATTAACCATTATGCTTGTCTGTTCTCTCGCGGCGTGTAGTGGGGGTGGAGGAGGATCGCTTAGCTCTGCATTTAAAGATAAAGGAAACCAGAACGTTGGCAATAATGGTAGTTCTGGTAGTGATGATAATAGTAGTGCAAATAATGATGGTGGCAGCACTGGCAATGGCGGTGCTGGAGATAGTGGTGGTAATAACGGAGGAAACAACGGCGGTGGCAATAGTGGAGATAACGGTGGAAATAATGGTGGAGGCGGTTCTGATATAGCTTCTCCGGCTACCGCTACCGGAAATGTGCTGAATGATGTGGGTGGTGCCGTCAATGGCGTGGGTGACACAGTAAAAAGTGTTGGTGATGTCGTTAGTAATGTGACGTTACCGGATGCCGGGGGAGTCGCTGTTCAGGGTACCGTATCGTTGGTTGATTCCGCAGGCAATGCCATTAATGATGTGGGTAGCGGTATTCAGAATGGCGTTGCCCAGTTAGGTTCAAATCCAAATGCCATCGGCGATACCGTAGCTGGCGTACCAAAAGCAGTCAGTTCATTAGGGGATGGGGTTTCTGGCTTAGGTGATACCGTTGCCGCTTTAGGTGAGACCAAATTATTAGGGAATGTTGGTAAAACCGGTGCGTTGGATGTCACTGGTGGCGTGGTTAATAAGGTTGGTGGTGTCGTTTCTGATGTTGGTGATGGATTAGCGCAAGATCTGACTTCGGGTACTACGGCTAAAGTGACAACCGCATTAACGGGCGTTGTTACTCCGGTTGTTATCACGACAGAGAATATCACCCAGAAAGTGGGCGATACCACAGGATTAGGTGCCCCTGTTAACACGGTGCTTGGTCAGGTTGGTACTGCGGTTGCCAATTTGGGTAATCAGGTCGGTAATACTGCGCCAGCACTAAATGGGATAGGGGATACCGTAGCTAATGTAGGGAAAGCGGTGGGAGATACCGGTGGTCTGGTGACTTCAGGATCCGCGCCCTCTAACGGTGGTGTCGTGGGTAATGTGGTTAATACATTGACCAATGCGACATCCGGTGCAACCGGTTCTGCTGGCGGTGCTTCATCGGGTAACACGGGCAGCGTAGGTGGCTTGGTTGGTGGTGTAGTTAGCGGTGTAACCAATACGGTTAGCGGTATCACTTCGGGTAATGCCACCGGTGGTACCAATACGAATCCCGTTGGAAGTCTGATTGGGAATGTTACAACAGGGATTGGTGCTGGCGCGGGTATCAGTATCGGTGGAACACTAAATAAGTCAGGTAAATAATCATTTTTAATCATCATGCTTAGTGCCCCCTTTTGCGGGGCACTTTAATATCTGGGTATGCCACGAGAAATCGATTATGAAAATAAGACAAATTGGCCTGTTGTGTGTATTCACTTCTAGCGTGGGCAGCGTCTGGGCTGACGTTTTGCCAACGCTGATTGACCCCAATAATCCGGCAAAATTAGCCAGTGAAGTTGCTAAACCTACCGCACCACGAGAGAGAGGCGCGCAGGCTACCATTCCCTCTTCATCTGACGAGGCTGTGACTACCGGGCTAACGCTGGAAACATTAATCGAAGTTAAGCACCTGAAGTTTATTGGCGGAACGCGTTATACCAATGAAACCTTAATCAAACCCTATGCTGATTTTATTGATAAAAAAATTCCTCTGAAGAAACTGATCGAAGCAACGCAGACCATTACCGAAAGATATCATCAGGATGGCTATATCCTTTCTTATGTTTATTTGCCATCCAAAAATTTTCAACAGGGCACGTTAAGTGTGGAATTGGTGGAAGGCTATATTGCTAATAGTCGAGTACAAAGCGATAACACGGCGGTTGCCCATCGATTAGAAAGGCTGTCGCGTAAAATTATGGAGCAAAAGCCGCTGACGCAAGAGTGGTTTGAACGCTACAGCATTTTAATGAACCGAACACCGGATACCACTGTCAGCGCATCGGCAAAAAATCCGGATAATATTTATGGCGCGACTCAACTAGATGTAAAAGCAGACCATCCTCACTATTGGAATCTGAGTTCAACGGTCGATAGTCGGAAAGACCAACAGAAGGCGGTGATTAACGGCACGCTGAGCGGTTTGACTTCTTATGGTGAGCAGTTTGGTATTGCCACTCTGGTTCCTTTGGGAAGCAATGACAATAAAGAGAACTATGTTGGTATGAACTACCAACAGTATTTAAATGATGACGGCTTGCAGATGCAACTGAAAGGGAGTTACTACAATAAGAAACCGAAGAAGGATACGCCAGTACTGGTGTTGCCCCAATTGGATGTTGATATTGGGAGCAAGACAGAGGAAACCCAATATACCAGTGGTATCCAATTTAATTACCCTCTGCGGTTAACCAGACAGAATCAATGGACCTTAAGTGGTGGTCTGGACTATCTGGATAAGCAATATGATGTTTCTTATCACGGTCGCCTGCTGGGAGATCCTTTCTCTGCAAAGGAAGGATTTAAACTACGATATCCGGCTGCCGATTTATCGTTAGCGCGTTACCGAGAATATACCCAAGGCGTCTGGTCTACCCGGCTGAATTTACGGCAAGGTATTGAAGGTTCAATGGCTAGCAGTGATTTACCGTATACCGATCTCGCCTTTACCCGCTGGCGGTTGAATAACGATGCGGCTTATCTTTTGGCTGAAAAGTGGCGTCTGAGCGCCAGCCTTGAGGGGGACTGGTCAGATAACGATTTACCAGAGCCGGAACGCGTCAGTTTTGGTGGTTTACGCTATGGTCGGGGATATCCGGATGGTGATGCTAGCGGTGACTATGGCTATGGTGGGCAGCTTGAAATGCGGTATATGTATAGCCGCGAAAGCCGTTGGCTCAATACTATTCAGCCCTATGCATTAGTCGATACCGCCAGAAGTTACTTCAATCAACGAGTGTTGGATGACCGAAAGTTGGCATCTTACGCGGCGGGCGTCACGATCGGGGACAGTAAACACTACTCCCTGTCTCTGGAAGGTGCGCGACCAGTGGGCGATGTCCCTAGCGACAGTGATAAACGTGGCTTTCGCTTTAATGCCACCTTTACTTATAATTTCAACAATTAGCATCAGGCCGGGATATCCCGGCCTGATTGTTTGGTAATGAACCTCATTAACTACGCAGGCGTTGGGTCAGACCTTTCAGGAAATAGCGTAATAGTTGGTCGCCACACTCACGGTAATTTTTATGTCCCGGTTTGCGGAAAACGGCGCTCAGTTCAGGTTTAGATACGCGGAAATCTACAGATTTATAAATATCCAGCAGATCGGTATCTTTCAGCTCAAAAGCGATACGCAGTTTTTTTAATACAATGTTGTTGGTTATCCGAGGCTCAATTTCAGGAGCGGGGAAATTTTCGTCTTTACCGCGTCTAAAAAAGATCAGGCCGTTAAGAAAATGGCCCATTACCCTATCGTCGCACTCCTTGTAGCTAGGTTCGTCTTCTTTTTTTAGCCAGCAAGCCATGTCAGCAACAGAGACCTCCAGATCGGCCAGTTTGATGATTTGGACCATCTGAGCATCACTGAGATCCAGCATGTAACGTACACTTCGTAAGGTATAAGTATTAATCATTGATTATCATCCACGTTTTTTCGTTTCGGCCCGAACTTTGCTGTTGGTGCCGGCTTTATTATTGTTCAGTGGATAATCTTTTACCGCTGACATTAACGGCAGCATAGTAGGCATTAATCTGTGGTTTCTCAATATTTAATCGAGATTATTTTATTGCGTGCTCATTGTGCAACGCCTTAAAGAGGCTGTTTATCCAAGTCTAATAGCTGATCCAAAAACCATCGCCCGGCAGGGCCTGGTGGTGAATTTTTTGACCAAACGGCATCAACGGAAATGGTTTTTGGCCAGCCCCGGGCGTTGAGTTCAATGAGTGGACGTTGGCTAAACTGACGAACCAACCAGCGGGGAAGCATCGTCCAGCCAAAGCCCTGTTCGGCCATTTCCAACAGCATTAAGTAGCTGGGTGCTGACCAGATAAGCCCTTGAGGTATTCGTTCCTGAGTGCGCTGATAGGTATTGAGACAGAGTTGTCGTGAACTTGCCAACTGCTCTTTAGTAACCTGCTTGAGTGATGCCAATGGGTGTTGCTTTGCGACAAACAAACTCATTTCTGTTTGTTCCAGCAGCCGGGAGAAGCCAATGTCTTGGGGATAGCTGCTTTGTACTTCAATCAGTCCAATATGAGCCCGCCCGGTTTGCAGTAGGTTAATTACATCTTCATCTTCGGCAATCAGGCATTCGAACTCGATATCGGGATAGCGGCGCTCAAAATTTTGCATGATCTCTTCATGACGGGTTGGTTGATAGGTATCAGACAAGACAAAACTGAGCCGTGGCTCAATGTGAGTAGAGAGCCGGATAGCCAACTCATCAAGGCGCTGACTGGCATTCAAAATTTCTTTTACCTGATTTAATACTCTGAGGCCCTGAGGTGTAAGTACCGGATGGCGGCTATTGCGGTCAAACAGCATAAGTCCGAGGTCAACTTCGAGGTTAGCAATGGCGGTGCTGATGGTGGACTGACTTTTGTGTAGCTTACGGGCTGCGGCAGAGAAGGAACCTAGTGCAGCGGCTTCAACAAAGGCGACTAATGCTTCAGGAGAGTAGTTCATAATGTATCGATTTTTTAGATGGTATCTATTTTTAATATATCTCAAAAAACGATGATAATCGATAATTCCGAATCGTTCGGAATTTTATCACTTAAAGTAATAAGCAGGTCATTTATGCAGAAGAAAACATTAGCAGAGCGTATTTTTCACGCGCTCTGCTTTGAGGTGATTGCCATTATGATTACGGCACCACTTTTTTCGTGGTTGATGGATCGTTCCATCTTTCAGATGGGAACGTTGGCCATTGTGCTTTCGACGACCGCAATGATCTGGAACGTCATTTATAACGCACTGTTCGATCGTTTGTGGCCTTCAAATCGGATGACTCGCAACGCAAAAGTGCGTATTTTTCATGCTCTGGGTTTTGAAGGTGGATTTATTATCATCGGCTTGGGACTGGTGGTGGCAATATTAGGGGTGAGTGTTAAAACGGCATTCCTGATGGAGATTGGTTTCTTTCTCTTCTTTCTACCTTATACCTACATCTACAATCTGGTTTATGACATCTTGAGAGAGAAGGTGATTAAACACCGGGCCAGAAAGATGGAAATACGATTGGCTGGAAATTATAAGAAGTAAAATTAATCGGGGAAATCGAGAGCAGTTTCCCCTATGACGATTCCGTTTCCGTTAGCGCTCTACGGATGGCTCTTTTCCTCCGCCGCTTTGCCAACGGTGCTATAATCGACAATAGAATTAACCCTGTCCAAATTTAATAAAGGCACCATCAAATCATGGAACAAACCAGCCTTGGTTTTCCTCCGTTAACCGTAACGGTTTTTATTGTGCTTGCCATTTCCGCCTTGGCTATCGACCTGATCGCACATCGTAAGGATAAGCCCATCAGTCTGAAAAACGCCTCAATTTGGTGCCTATTTTGGCTGTCTATAGGCTTGGGATTCGGTGGTTTTCTTTATGTTCAACACGGTGTAGAAATTGCCAGCCTGTACCTGACGGGGTATGCGCTAGAAGAAGTGCTGTCCGTTGATAATCTGTTTGTCATCATGGCTATTTTTGCCTGGTTTAAGATCCCGCATGGTTATCGCCATCGCGTGCTCTATTGGGGCATTATTGGTGCCATTGTTTTTCGTGGCATTTTTGTGGTGATTGGTACCGGGTTATTAGCATTAGGGCCTTGGGTAGAGATGTTATTTGCCGTCATCGTGTTCTTCACGGCCGTCATGATGTTGCGCGCTAATCATGACGGTGAAGAGATTGAAGATTATTCTCGTCATCCAGCAAACCGCTTAGTGCGGCGTTTTTTCCCAGTTTATCCAAAGTTGGTGGGTAATCACTTCTTGTTGAGTGCCAAGGAAGTAAAGGTCGATTTATCCCGTCCTGAAAATAAAGATTTTGTTTTTCACGTGAAGAAAAATGTACGTTACGCCACGCCACTATTTTTGTGTGTGGCAGTGGTGGAACTTTCTGATGTGATGTTCGCTTTTGACAGCGTTCCTGCGGTGATTGCGGTTAGCCGTGAACCGCTGATTGTTTACTCTGCCATGATGTTTGCCGTATTGGGTTTGAGAACGATCTACTTTGTGCTGGAGGCGTTACGTAACCATCTGGTTCATCTGGAAAAGGCGGTTATCTTCTTACTGTTCTTTGTCAGCTTTAAGCTGGGACTCAATGCCAGTGAGCATATATGGCATCACGGATATGAGATCGGTGCGACAGCTAGTCTTGGCGTGGTGTTGACGGCATTAGCGGTGGGCATCCTGAGCAGTTTTATTTTTCCTGCGAAAGACGATAAATAGCAATATGCCGGTAACCCCTGACAGGCGGTTATCGGCATATTGTCTATCAGCAGATATGGTTACTGATTGATGATAACTTTATGATAGTTATCGTTATCCAGATTACCCACCTCTAACGTAATTTCTGTTTCCACCCCATTTGGTGATGAAAAGGTATTTCTTGCCAGCAGCAGAATGGTTTTTGCCACTTCTTGTTTGATGGCGGCACTGCGTCCGGTAAACATTCTGAAATCAATGTGCATCACCGCTTTTTCTTTATCTGCCAGACCAATTACCGATCTCTCTATCGGCATAAGGTAGGTCTTAAAGTTAGAGGTATCCGATGAAATTAGCGGCGCTACTGCGTTATGTATCTGAATAACAAAAGGCTCTAACTGCGGCTGTGATGGCAGGTTGGGGGTATAAGTGATATGAATTTGAGGCATTGGGTAAGGTTCCATCATTAGGTTTTGTTTATATATACCGGATAACGTGGTATTTGGCACGAATAAATCCAATGAAAACATAGCGTAGGGTGCTGATATGAGCATCCCGAGAAATATTCGATAAGGTTGGCTACTTCTGTAATTTCGCCAACAGCGTTTTTCGGGTAATACCGAGCTGTTTGGCGGCTTCGGTTTTATTGCCGCCGGTTTTTTCCAGCGCGGTTAAAATGGCTTCTTTTTCTACCTGCTCTAGCGGCTGAATGGGTTTATCTAAATCGAGGTTGTGAGCGTGTTCTTCCGCGAACTGGTTAATGCTTAGCGGCAGCTCTTTTTCGCTGATAAAGTCACCGGTCAGCAAAATAACGGCTCGTTCGATAGTATTTTCCAACTCGCGAACATTACCTGGCCAGTTGTATTTCAAGAGCATATCCATAGCCTGTGGGGTAAAACCTTTAACCGATTTACGGTTGCGTTGGGCAAATTTTGTTAGAAAGTGCATGGTCAGCGGGGGAATATCTTCTCGTCGTTCTCTTAATGCCGGAGTATCGACGGTGACCACATTGAGGCGATAGTAGAGATCTTGGCGAAATTTACCGGTTTCTACATCGGCCTTAAGGTCGCGGTTGGTGGCGGCAATCAGCCGTACATCTACCGATAGGGTTTGGTTGCTGCCAACCCGCTGAATTTCCCGTTCCTGAATCGCCCGTAGCAGCTTAGCCTGCATCAACAGAGAGACCTCGCCAATTTCATCCAGAAACAGCGTACCTTTATCAGCCTCCATAAAACGGCCTTCCCGACGCTTATCCGCACCGGTAAACGCGCCTTTTTCATGACCAAATAGCTCTGATTCCAGCAGAGATTCACTTAAAGCCGCACAGTTGACGATGACCATTGGCCGGTCTTTACGCAAGCTATAGGCGTGAACTGAACGAGCAATGAGTTCTTTACCGGTTCCTGATTCTCCGCATATCAGCACCGTGGCTTCTGAGGGGGCGATCATCATCACCATTTCCATCAAGCGTCGCATTTGCGGGCTGCGGCCGATTAGATCCGGGTTCTCTACTGTTAGCTGTTGGCGTAGCTGCTGGTTTTCGGTTTTGAGATTGGTATGTTCCAGCGCCCGTTCGACGGTCAACTGCAACATATCAAAATCCAGTGGCTTAGTGAGATAGTCGTATGCGCCAGCTTTGATGGCTTCCACGGCGGACTCTACGTTTGAATAGGCGGTCATAATCAGAATTGGGATCGCCGGATTGTAGGCTTTGATGGCTTTCAATGCTTCGATGCCGTCCATTTCAGACATACGAACATCAGTTAAAATCAGGTCAAATGGCGTTTGTCTGACCTGCTCCCGTGCTTCAATACCGTTATGAGCCAGCGTAACCTGATAGCCCCAGCCTTTCATCAATGCCTGAATAATAGTGCAGTGGCTCAGGTCGTCATCAACGACCAGAATATGCGCTTTATGGGTGGTCATGGTCAGAAGCCTCCTGTATTGATGGGCTATGTTTGATTGGAATAGTCAGCTCAAAGCGAGTACCCGTTGAGCGTTGGCTGGTAACGCCTATTTTCCCTTGATGCTCTTCCACTACTTTTTGAACCACGGTCAGGCCAAGGCCAGTGCCAGATGCTTTGGTGGTAAAGTACGGATTAAAAATCTTGGTCAGATCGTCAGCGGGAATGCCTTTACCTGAATCCTTAACCACGATCTGTAGCTCTGAAGTTGCATTGATGCTCAGGCGAACTTCCACAGTACCCGTGCTGCCAATGGCCTGAATCGCATTCAGATAAAGATTTAACAGGGCCTGAGTAAAGCGATCCGGGTCAATATCAACCAGCGGTAACTTGGGCTCAGCTTTAAACAGAATGTTGATATGTCTTGCTTCCGCATCCTGACGTATCAGATGAAGTGAGTGCTCAATCACATCACAAATATTCACCGGTTGAATTCTTAAGTCAGATGGGCGAACCAGCTCCAGCAGTTCAGTAATGACGCGATTTAAACGGTCGACCTCTTTTGCCATGACCTTTGCTAGTTCTTGTTCTTCACTCCCTTGCTCTGAACGACCTTCAAAGTATTTGGCAAACCCTTTGATAGAAGAGAGCGGGTTTCTGATCTCATGGGCAACGCCCGCTGCCAGATTACCGATGGCTGCCATCTTCTCTTTACGTCGAACCTCTTCCTGTAGCTGACGGACTTCGCGCATATCTTTGAAGATAAAGACATTACCTAAAAAGTTTCCGCTGCTATTAATGATGTTGGCTACGCTGATGCTGAGAGGAATGGTCTGGCCTGAGGTTAGGGTATAGTCAATTTCACGCTCTATCACCGGTTGATGGTTATGATCACTGCCAGCCAGTTGATTCCAGCTATCGGGAAGCGCCTGTTTGATATTACGGCCAAACAGCCCTACCGCGTCGAGCCCCAGAATTTTTTCTGCGGTGTGGTTTATCACGCTAATTTGTCGATGCTCATTGGTGGTAATTAATCCAATTGGTAAATTAGTGATAATTTCTGATGAGAACGCTTTAGAGTCCTGCAACTGGCGGCTGGAGTGCTGATAACGTTTGGCCCAAAACAGTGACAAGATGCTGGCTAAGGCCAATAGGCCAAGAATAGAGAGAAAAATTAACGTATTGCGAATATCTTTTGCCTGTGAGGCTTCTAATGTGGAAGTATCAAAGGCAGTAAAGATCACATTGTGATCCCGATCTTCATCTTCGATATCGTTAGACCAGTAAGCATCAAGCCTTTGTCTTCCCAGATGCATGCGGCGGCCTGCCATACGCTTCAACGGTTTGAAAAAACGATAAACTTCAAACGCACTTTGGTGTTTGTCTTGCTCGTCAGCAAAGGGAGTAATGCGCCACTGTTCCGTTTGGGAAACGTGTAGATTTTGCATTTCCTGTGGGGTGTAAAGCTGTGAACCGACTTTATCCGGGTCGCTGTGAGCCAGAACCCTGCCTGAGGTATCCGTAATGGCGATATACAGAATACCTGGCTGATAGGCCATCTCTTCTAGCAGGGTTTGCCGCTGGTCGTGACGCCAGCGCATTCCCATTCCGGTACGGGTACCAGACTCAAAAGCGCGTATTAAGACGGTGCTTTTTTCCAGCAGCGTTTGAGTTTCAATATCGCGACCCCGGTTCAGATCTTTGATGGTCACAGTAATAATGACGGCGATCAGAATAACGACGGAACCGATAAAAAACCACGAGGGTAAGATGGCGGGTAAACCCGGTCTCCACTTAAGCGCTTTCATTACAGGTATCCTTATCGTTGTCGTGAGGAAGATCATAACCAGACGCGGCTAACGTATCATGCGGGTAGTAATTACTCACACTATAAGCCGAACGAGTAATAATTACCCGATCTTCCCGATCATATCCCATCATTTAAACCTCAAATTGCGCGTGACTACCATTGATTACTTAACCGATAAAAGTGCAGCCGTTGGGGATAATGCCTGTGCTAATCAGCCCTGACCGCTATCTTAAATTGTGCTTATAACTATTCAATTTTCGTGCCAGATAAGAAGTGGCACGGTAGTTGCAATATTCAGATTAAACCACAGAGTGACATTTCACTTATTTATTGATACACCAACAGAAGGAAATTAATTATGACTCTGAATAAAACAGCTATTGCTGCGGTGTTTTCTCTTGCAGCCCTGACTGGGTTTGGTGGTGTCGCTATGGCACAAAACGAAACCGTACCTCAGTCGGGTATGAATAGTCAGCCGGTGATGGAACATAGCGGTATGAAGCAGGGGAAGGGGCATCACCGCAGTTTTATGGCGAATTTGACGCCTGAACAGCAAGCAACCAGCCAGAAAATATTCAATGAGTTTCAGACTAAAAGTGCTGACTTGCGTCAGAAAATGATGTCTAAAAACTACGAGTATAAAGCGCTGTTAACCAGCAAGCCGCTGGATGAGCAGAAGGTTCAGGCGGTAAGTAAAGAAATCGATGAGTTGCGTAATGTCCTTCACCAGAACCGCGTTGTCATGGATATTGAAATGGCTAAAGCCGGACTACCAATGACAGGTCGCCACATGGGAATGGGTGACGATATGGGTGGCAAAGGTATGCATGGTGGTAGAGGTTGTCGCTAATTATTGTTGTTTGATGGGCATGGTTTAGGACTGAAAATGCCGCGATGAATTTTACCCTAGCCGTTGGACACCCAACAAGATAAGGGAGCCGTGCATTATTCTGGATTCTTGTTCACAATTAGAGAGATGACAGCAGAGCGAATTATTCGCTCTGCTGTTAATGGGGGATTTCTTGGTCAGTATTTAACGGTTATTGATACTAAACTGATGAACAGTTTCACCGTTAATATCTAAAAAGGCATCGCGCAATATGTGTTGAGAATTTAATTGTTCAAATTTACGGTAATAAAGCGCTTCAAGTTCTGCCTGAGTGAGGTCTTGTTTAAACCCACTTTCTAAATTGGTTTGCCAGAACACCTCTCCCGAATTGTTCCGGTAGTGACCCCTTAGCATTCCTTTCCACTGTGTGCCTAAACGGGAAGAGAGTAAACTTCCTGTGTTATGGGATAAGGGACTAAAATCAGAACGTTTTCCTTTGGCGAAAAATATTAAATTATTGCACTGAGGACACTGATAGATTTCCCGACAATATTCAGATAAGCAGTGGGCATTTTTCTCCCATGCCTGAGCGGGTTCCAGTGTATCTAACAGATCCCAATAATCCTGATCGGCAATATAGTGAGCCATGTTGCTCATGTAGTCAGCGCTATCAGAAATGGTATAGCCACAAAGACAATCAAATTTTGCCATAGTCGTTGTCTAATCACCCATTCAACTGCGACAACCGATTAAGATGGTCAAACGACGCGGTGATCGTTTCATCATTATTGCGAATCGCGGTAAGTTGGGCACCGTCTTCTGTGATTTGATAACCCTTTTGCTTTAAATAGCTGATTAAAGTACGACGATGGTTAATATCGTAAAGGGCGATCATTCGGGGAAAAGTACTTATTACATCAAGATGACTGTTGTGATAATCCAGATCGATATCTTTAGATTTGATCGTGACACACATGATACCGCGCCCGTAATCCGCCAGATAATAACCGCTGTTATTGAACATACCTGAAGCAATCATGCCGATGACATGCAAATCGCGATCGTCTGCGGTAAATTCTGGGTTAGTGAATATATCAATACCGTTATCTTCACCGTACTGCTTCAGGATTATTGATTGCTGCAATAAATTTTGTGGAATATCTGACTTAGCGTTAGCCCATGCCCACATCCATGTTCCAGAAGAGTGGGACAACGTTCCCAGCACTTGCATAGGGAATGTCGCCTTACCGGCGAACTTAATGGTACCTTTTTCTAGGTCCGTTTCCCAAGATAGGTCTTCCACGATATTGTTAAGCGTATTCTGCTTTTCTAACGCAATGGTGCCGTATCTTTCCAGCAATTCCTGCTGGTTTTTACAGGCTGTTTCATCTTCAAATTGGCATATTTGATATGCGGTTGACTTTTCTCTGTTGCCGAAAAGCTTTCTGAGGAAATTCATTCTGACGTCCGTATAAAATGGTTATGTAAATATTCTAATAATAATCCATTTAGCTGACATCATTTATTCACGCGAGTGGCTTGCACAGGTATTTTTTACTCGTTTCAGGGTATCGATCGCGGTGTTAGACCGGAGGAAAAATACTTTTACTTAATGGATTGATTTTATTTGTTTTTACCACTCTTTCAGGTCACTCACCTTACGACAGTGAGAGCCGCCATTTTTTAGTGACATCTTACTGAATTGGCCCCAACACTAAGTTCTTTTTCACCTTCACTAGTTGCGACCAGAACATCAATTGAATTTTACGCCATAGACATCATCCGTTTTAACTGGCTGAGGGTGTTAACTTCACTGGCTTTTGGGTCGTCATCAAGGGCAAAAATACTTGCTGCCTGATAGCGTTGTTTTAGGCTCTCGATGACGTCTCTATCGGTAATATAGTTTGGCAAAAATATTTTTATGAAATCTTATTTCTATTGTGATGTTTCTAATGTAAATCGTGGGTGACAGGGGGGTTGTGCCTCTCTTGATTAAATTATTTGATTTTTATAGTAATTATATGTGAGGGCGTTATTTTATTTTATTTTTTATGATTGATTGTCTTTTGAAATGGTTAACGTGTGGTTTTTGCAAAATAAATGATTAAAATTTCAACTATATCAAGTCATTATGATCGCTATTATTTAGTTATCCGAAATAACAAGGCTATTTTGGGCGAAATTTGGTTCTGTTGCGTTGTTATATCACGTAAGTACAGTACGTTATTTAAATTGAAACGACTAAAATAGGTTTAAAGTTTTGTTGCGTGATAATAACGGGTATTGATTTGGAGCAGGGATGTTGTAATAAGCCCCATCTATAACACAATACGTTATTCACTTTATTTCAGGCCGATGGAACCAGCCATTATGAGTGATAATTCCTTACCCAGACTGAGTCGTTTTTTCATCATATTCGTCTGCATATTGCAGGGTTTTTTAACCTACATTTCCCACCATAGCAGTAGTGGTTCGCTGCTATTGCAACCGAGCACCTTCTTATATTGGCAAGCGCTACTGCTGGTGTTACCTCTGGTGTTTGCTTTTACTATAGTGAGACTGAAAGATCGGTTTTTATGGCAGAACCTGGCAATTTGTTTACTGGTTATTTTATTGACTACCACTTGGGTCTATTGGAATGTAGAAGGGGTAGATAACGTTAGCCAATATGATGGCGTTGTGGTGCCTTATCTCTGTTCATTGTGTGTACTGGTGTTTATTGCTTTACCTTGGTTACAGACGCGTATTAAGAATAAACAGTGGAACGTCAGCTATGCCACTATTTATGATCATCTATGCATTAATGCCATTACTGTTATTCTCACGCTATTGCTGATTATTCTCTTTTGGGGCATTTTGTGGTTATGCGTTGAGTTGTTTAAACAACTGAATATTCACTTTTTTCATCATCTGTTTTTCAGAAATAATCTGTTTATTTATACCATTAATGGTTTTCTTATCGGGGTGGGGATTAGAACCTGCCGTCTTCAGACCCATCTGATGAAAGCCTTACGCAATCTTTTAACGATCATGGTTAAAGGATTGCTCCCTGTGCTTTCCTTTGTGGCGTTAATTTTTATCACTACATTGCCGTTTGTTGGTCTTAATGCATTATCCAGTGCCTGGTCACCTTCGGCGCTGTTAATGACGATGGTTGTTCTGCTGATTACTGCAACAAATATCGTTTATAAAAGCGGATTAAAAGTACAGCCATACCCAACCCCAGTCAGGTTTATGGTCAATGCTTCTCTATTGGTTTTACCTTTGTATGCGGGTTTGGCGCTGTATGCCATCTCCATCCGTGTGAATGAGTATGGCTGGACACCTGTACGAGTATGGGGCTATTTGGTGATAATCATGTCGGTTCTTTTCTCGTGCAGTTATGCCATTGCGGTGACTCGTAGTCGGCGGACTTGGCTGCATCCATTGGGCATGATTAATCGGGTTTTGCTCCCGGGCTGTGTGGCTCTGCTGATTTTGGCTAATACTCCATTGATTGATCCTTACCGCATTAGTGTCAATGACCAAATGAACCGCTATTTGGCGAGTAAAGTTGACGCAGATAATCTGGATTTGTCCCTGTTACGTTTTAAGACCGGAAAACGTGGTCAAGAGGCGTTGATGTTTCTCTATCAGGACGCTTCATTTATCAGTAATACGCAACGTAAGCAGAGATTGGAAAAAATAATGGCAGAACATAATCGCTGGGAAGTCAATAGGGCGGTTGACGATCTGAAAGATATACACCCCAAATTAACGTTAGACTATGTTCAGAAAAAGTTGGTGTTAGCGAAAAATACATTAAAACCAGAAGCGGCTTGGTGGGCTATTTTACAGAGTAATCCACAGGTTGATATTGATTTATGCTTGCGTGATAGCGATGTGTGTATCATCAATTCGTTGGATTTAAATCAGGATGGTATATATGAATACTTACTATGCCATATTGAGCGAGGCTCAGATATCAGTTGTCATGTTTTTGCTAAACAAGGTGAAGAATGGAAAAATATCGGTCATGCCTACTTCCCTCCAAAAACGGTAAATGTAGCCTATTTTGAGCGGGCGCTGAGGGAGGGAAATGTGAAGACAAGGCATAAACCATGGCTCGATGCAGAAGTCGGCCATGAACCCGTTAAAATCTACTATCCCGAGGCAGAGTGAAGGTAATTACATTTATTGATTATTCGTTTTTGACAGGATTAATTATATGAAAATCGTGGTTTGGTAGGAATATCTTGAGAATTTACTAAATTATTACAATTTTATGAGATTATCTGATCTGTTTGAGCGTCTATTGCTGTTGAAAACCGACGCTATGATGAAATTTTTTATTAGAAATAGAGATGAAGCTATTATTTGATCTGTATAAAAAATTTATTATCACCTTCTTTCTAACTTCAAATTTTTTTGGCGTTATTCCTGATATTTACAAAATTATACGCAAATCTTGAGTTAGATAGTGCACAATACGCGCTTAGTTTGTTACTTATTCGGAATCCACAACAGAAAATGGATGTTTTTAGTGGGGTACAGGTACAATGTCAGTGGGATTTAATATAATAAAGAAAGTGTCTAATAAGCGATTTTATCAAGCTGTTGGATGCTGCCTGTTATTGGTTGCAAGCAGTTCTTATGCTTCTAAGGGTAGTAGTTCAAGCAGTAAAACGAATAAAGCTTCCACGGCGAAAGTTTCTGTTAAGTCATCAAATAGCAAAGCATCTACTGCTAAAACATCAAAGACCAAAACTTCGGGTACTAAAACGGCGTCTACCGTTAAGTCGCTAGGTATCAAGAGTGCAAAAGCAGCAGGTAAAAACGTTTCTGTGGCTAAACTGGCAAAAGTTAAATTCTCTGGTACTAAAATGGCTAAAACTAAAACAGCCAAAGTATCAGGAGACCTTTCAGCCAAAGTAGTTGATGTTAACTCGTACCGTTTAGCGACTGGCCCTAGTAGTAGCGCTATGTTCCGCTACCCGACGGCTGAGCCTTTTAAAGTAACATCTCAGTTTGACCCTTATCGTTTAAATCCAGTTACACGTAAGTACACTCCACACGACGGAATTGATTTCTCAATGCCCATTGGCTCGGCCGTAGTATCTACGGGTGAGGGTGAAGTGATCACTGCTAAATACAGTTCTACTGCTGGCAATTACATTGTGATTCGCCATAAGAACAGCTACGAAACGTACTACATGCATTTGAGTAAGCTGATGGTAGCGCCTGGACAAAAAGTGAGTCGTGGTCAGCAAATTGCATTGTCCGGCAATACCGGTCGTAGTACCGGCGCTCACTTGCACTATGAATTGTGGGTGAACGATCGTCCTGTCGATCCACTTTCCAATGATTTGGTTCTGGTGAATAACTTCAATTTACCGGGCGGTGGTTATGATAATACGCGTCTTGCGGATAACCGCGGTAGTGTAGGAAGAAATCCATTTGGTAATTCGAGGACTCGCGATATCCAGTCTGCCAGCTATCAAGGGCAGGAAGGTGGTTTTGCTCAACCTCGAGGCAATATTGAATACCGTGCACTGGGTGAAGGGCGTATTCGGTATACCAAAAGAATACAGAAGTCAGTGGATTAAAACCGCTTGATTTATTTTGATAGAAAACCAGCGTAATGCTGGTTTTTTGCTATTTGAGCATAGCTATCCTGATGAACAATGAGTGATATTCATCTCAGGCTTATTCCCTCGTTTTTATTTTCGGATCGAATTTCAACCAGGCTATACCGTTGTCTGAAACATAGTGAGAGACAATGATGGCGTTACGCATTGCTGTCAGTGGGTCTATTGTTTTGGTCTGATGTTTGTCTGTTCAACCGTATTGACAGCGCGGTTGGCTGGTTTTCTGATATGGATGGAAAAGCTTAAACAATCTGAACGGGAACGTGCAGAAGTTTAACGGTTAGTTGATCAGCTCAACGTTCAGTGTTCTGGAGTCTGCTCGTCCTCGATCGTCGATAGCGCGTATGCGATAGTGCCCACTGGTCGCTGGTCGCCACTCAATGGTGCGTTTATTGGCGGTATTCCCCAAGTAGATATCATCAACAAACCAGTAAACAACTTTGGTATCGGCATCGGTAATAGCGCTAAAAACGATAGGATCGTTACGTTGCTTAACATTTCGCAGCGTGTAGGTGGTGTTCCGTAATGGAGAAGTAATGCGTGGCGCTTGCCCGGTGGTAACGGTTCCTCCTATTTTACAATGGGCGGAAGAGGGAGGAGTACGTTTGGGCAAGCCTGCCAGCGCAAATACGTTGGCTAAATCAGAAGGCCAAAATTCAAAAATTTCGGTGGTGACATCCTCATCCCGATAAGGCGGGCAGGCAACTTGACCGGTGGCTTTATCAATAACGACAGGTCGATAAACCGAATCCACTTTAATGGGCGACTTACCGGGGATAAACCAAGTTTTTCCTTTGCGCTGGCACCAAGACGTGGGTAAATCACCGCTGGCTAAACAAATTTCCACCTGTTTGATATTCGGTGGTAATCCTCGGTTGGGTTCTTTTAGCATCGGATAGTCAGCCCGTATGCTATCGATAATATTAAAAAACAGCGGTGCTGCTGCATCTGCCCCGATAAAAGCATTATTGCCTTTACCATCAAAATTACCCTGCCAGACAATCAAAACATAGGGACCGAAAATCCCGGCGCTCCATGCATCACGAAACCCCCATGAGGTACCGGTCTTCCAGTAAATCGGCAGCGAGGTAGGCTGTTGGGCCAGCGTATCACCCGGCCTGCGGTGTTGGCTCAGCATATCCAGCGTGATAAAACTGGCCTCATTACTTATCAGACGCACTGATGAAGCGATGGGGGCGGATTGTTCCAGACGCAAAGGCTTTAGCTCACCGCGATTTGCCAGCATGGAATACAATCTGGCCAGTTCCTGCGGGGTAATTTCGCCACCACCGAGAATCAAAGATAAGCCATAGTGTTTTTCACTGGCTAGATTCGACACACCAGCCAACTGTAGAAATTGGTAGAGGTTAGGCTGTTTCAGGCGTGAAGAGATATAAACGGCGGGTATATTGCGGCTGTAGTTTAGTGCATCCGTGGCTGAAATCGGTCCAAGAAAGCGGCGATCGAAATTTTCCGGTGTATAAGCGCCAAAAGATGAGGGTACATCTTTCAGTATGGTCATCGGCTGGAGAATGCCTTGTTCCAGACCGAGGGCATAAATAAACGGTTTGAGCGTTGAGCCGGGGGAGCGTTTGGCGCTGGTTCCATTGACCTGCCCCTGAATTTTTCGGTTGTGGTAATCAGCTGATCCAACCATGGCTCTGATCCCCATATCCCGCGTATCAACCAGCAGAACGGCGCTATTGTGTATCCCTTTACTCTGATTGCGCTCAATAAAGGCGTTAACCTGCTTTTCTACCAGCAGCTGTAAATTGCTGTCCAGTGTGGTAATAATCCTTTGATCGACCATTGCCCGATATTGTTTATCCTGCTGTATTTGCTCGACAAAATGAGGTGCGATAAAGGGCAGTTTTTCTGGTTGGCGCAAAGATAGAGGCAACAGAAACAGGGCTGACATCGTGTTATCTGGATGATGCTCTAATTGCCAACGCTGATAAAGCTGGTTACGTGCTTTGGTTAATGCCTCGCCAACAATGCCAGTGTTGATATTAATACGATAACTGGGAGACTGGGGTAACACGGCAAGGGTCAGCGCTTCTGGTAGCGTCAGGTTATTTGGTTGTTTATCAAAGTAGATAAGGCTTGCAGCACCGATGCTCTCAATATTGCGGCCATAGGGAGCGTAGTTCAGATAGGCTTCCAGAATATCGCGTTTTGAATAGCTGAGTTCTAACTGAATGGCACGCACAATCTGCACCAGCTTACCCTGTGGGGTTTTCGTGTTGAGCTGCCAGTGCATGCGGGCCAACTGCATGGTTAGCGTAGAGCCACCCTGCTGCCGTCCTCCGCTGATATAGCTGATCCAAAAACCACGGATCAGACTGTAAGGGTTAAACCCCGGATGGTAATTAAACCAGCGGTCTTCATGAAGTTGAATGCCTTCAACCACCAACGGTGAAATATCTTCCAGCTTAGTCCACAGGCGATAGCGGTCATCATTAGCCAAAGAAAAACGCAGTAGCGTCCCCTGACGGTCGTAATAGGCGGTAGAAAGCGGTAAGCCTTGGGAAAGGGGGGGATGAGGCCAAAGGCGAAAACCGATACAAAACAGCGCCAACAGAAACACGCCCATCAGAAGGTTTTGCAGGTGGCGCTTAAGGGTAGCCGGTTGTAGTTGCCTGCGTATGGCATCGACTACTCGGCTACCCATTGTGCTGCATAAGCGGCTCACGGTCAGCGTTTAATCCTCTTAGCGTGAGGGCTGACTGGCGGCATTTTTTGCAACCGGCGGGATAACGGTCAGCGTAGTGCCACCAGAGGAAAGCGCCTGAATTTCACGGTCATACATGGCTTCACCATAAGCCGGTGGCACAGTAAAGACACCGGTATTGGTTGGCTTAATCTGATAGATGAATTCCTGTACTTTATTGGTTGCACTACCGTAAATCAGCACGCGATCTTCACGAATATCACTGTATTCCGGCTGCCAACTGGAGCCGCTTACGCTGATTGGCGATAGCCATACATCAGCAGTACTTTCACCGTCTTCATTTTCTCTACTGTTTGAAGCCTGTGGCGTTTGTTGGACCACCTCAAACCCACCCGGTAGCAAGTCGACAATCGCCAGATTGTCCAGACCCTCTGCGGAGTTAGCCCGAATTTTCAGGTGAACATACAGATTCTGTCCTAGAGTGACTTGAGCGACCGGCTGGCCTTTCTCATCGGTATAATCGCGGGTGATTTCTAACCCACGAGAGATAGCCTCTTTTGGTGTCTGTAAGTCATAGCCTGATTGCGTGACCACGTACCAGGCCGGTGCTTTCGCCGGATTATTGAACAGAATCTCTTGTGTACCGTCAGCAAACTGGGCTTTAGTTATAAAGCCCATCAGGGTCGAGGTAACTTGTGGCAGAACGCCACTCTGACCGTTGTTGGTGCTGATAGTTAATCCACCTGCCGCATCGGTATTGGTTGCCACTAGGGCTGAGTATTGCTCCAACGCCAAAATGCTCATGGCTGAAGAGAGGGTGGTATAACGCTCCGCTTTGAGCATCAGTACCATATTCTCCAGCAGTTGTGGTGGAATCTGTGCCGCCTTTTCCGGGAAATGGCGGGTAATCAGATACAGACGGGTACTGTCTTGAACTAGCGGATCCAGATAGCTTTGTGTCCACCAAGCCTTATCATAGGCATTACTGAGTTGCTTCCAGGTTGGTTGTAGCAGCTCATCGGCCTGTTGGTCCATTTTCAACATCTTGTAAGCACTGGCCAGATACAACGCACTGAGATCCTGCTGCCAATGTTCCGGATAGTTAGCTTGTAGCTGTCCCTGAATAGCCGCTAATTCATTAGTGGTGATTTCGCCCTGTCTGGTGAGTAGGTAAGCGGAAAAAGCGCGTAAACGCAATTCACTAAGACTGTCGAAAGCGTCACTTGCTGCCAGAAAGCGCAGATAAACGTTAGCTGACTTCAGCAGATCTTCAGGAACCGGATAGCCAGCGGCTTCGGCTTCCAGCATGTACTGTACGGCATAAGGGGTAATAAATGCCTCTGGATTTGGCGTAGATCGCCATTCACCAATCGCTCCCCGCATGTTCTGCCGCGATAGCAGTACCGACATAGTTTGTTGAACTTGATTGCTAACTTCAGCCTGACTTAGTGTGCCTTTCATTTCCAGATGGTTATTCTGGAACAGCAGAGGAACGGCTCGGCTGATGATTTGCTCTGAGCAACTATTTGGATAATCGATCAGGTACTTCGTCAGACCGTTAGTCAGCACCAATGGTGAATGACTAACGCTGGCATCACGCTGGGCGAATGCCGGGAACATGTGACGAATATCCTTCACGCTCTGTTGTGAACCATCCATACGGCCCATCAAGGTTTGTGTGCGATATGGCATCGCCGGGCGCAGAGAGAGGCTAACCGTGCGTTGTGCTGACTTATCAGCATAAGCTGCCTTAAACACGACGGAGGCGTCACCGAGGTTATCTTGAGCACGCAGACGGAAGGTGACCAGACCTTCCTGCTTCTCTGCCAGCGTCAATACGCGTTCTGCATCACCCACAATTTGTAGTTGAGGCGGCGGCGTAATCGAAACTTTCACATCGGCTTTTGCACCATTGAGATCCGTCAGATTATTGGCTACGCCTAGGCTGACATCAAACTCATCGCCCGGTGAAACCATCGTTGGCAGATTTGGCGTTAGCACAAAGTCATCGCGAACGGTGGTGTAGCTCATGGCTCGTCCAATGCGTTCAGGGGTAACGGAAATAGCCATTACCCGAATCTTACCGTTGAAATAGTCTGGTACCTGATAGTTAAAGGTCGCCTCACCGTTGACATCAGTAACACCGGACCAATAGGCCACGGGCTTATCTCGCTTGCGTTTAAATGGATTAAGATGCAGGTCTAAACCCCCACCAGCGTCACCGCCCGGCGCCGAGGTCAGGGACATCATCTTGCTGAATTCCGGCAGGATCAGATCCAATATTTGGGCACTTTCAACGGTCAGAACGCGCTTACGGAAGAAATAATCCAGCGGATCTTTTAACTGATAGCGAGCAACTTGCAGAATACCCTCGTCAACGGCAAATACGGCAACGCGCTGTGGTGTATCCGTTGTGACTTTAATCCCCAGCGTTTCGCCTGGTTTAATCATATTTGGCGAGTCGATAGTTATTTTCGCCTGACGAGCCTGATGGCTGATTTTAAACGGCATGACGCTATAGCTGAGCGGACTCATAAAGATTTCGTCAGAGTTAATATCGCGAATAAACTGCACGTTAATGTAACCGTTACCTTCCATCTCTGCTGGCACGCGAATTTTCTGAATAGAGCTGGTGGTGGAAGCATGGAACCACTGCCAGCTATAGACTTTGTCGCGCTCAATGGTAATGATACCGCTACCGGTATAAGGCGCATTGATAGCAATTTCTATCTCTTCGCCCGGCAGGTATTCCTCTTTATTTAGCTTCATTTTCAGTTCAGCATCACGGTCAAGAGATCGAGAAATGTTGGCATTCCCCGCAACCGTATAATCAACCCGATTAAGCACTTTACCGCTGGCATCTTTAATCACTAATACAAAACTGCCCGGTTTACTGGTATCGAGCGTAAAGTCAGAACCTTGGGCCGCGATAGACATTGCCTGCTCTGAAATAGTCTCTTCTTTCAGCTTGGACTGATACTTGTACACACCGGAATCTTGTTTGGTGAGTACCGACAGATATTTTTGCTCAACCAGCGAAATCTTGACATCCGTTAGCGGAATAGAGGCCAACTGAGGATCAATCGCGATGATGTTCAGGTGGCGTACCGCATTGTGATGAATGTAGTCGAGATCGCCATCGGCTTTTACGCCCACCAGATAATCATAAGGTGAAACGATGACCCGAGCGGCGGCGCTGACGGAGCGACCGCTACCGGCTTCAAATGCTTCAGAAACTAGCTGTAACTGATAAGTTGCATCGGCATAGGAATTAATGCCTAACGGAATGTCTGCGTTACCCTCTTTGTCAGTGGTCTGTTCTTCCAGCTCGGTATCAAACCCTTCATCGCTGTGGCGATTCTCATAGAACATATAGTCCGGGAACTGATTAAAGCTCGGATAAATAGGGCGTAGCGTCAGTTTTGAGGTTACCCGGCGATCTTGAGCCGGGGTTCCAAACAGATTCTGTACGTTAATTGCCGCTTTTAGCTCTTGTGGCTTAACCCAGCCTTGGTGGCGGTCTGGCGTCAGTTTCAGCTCAACTTTCAGTTTGTCTGGCTCAAACTCTTTCACTTTAACCGTGGTGCTGCCTAACAGTTGGGAAGTGCTGTTATCTTTGCCAACCAGATACAGATAGATGCTCCAGTCACCGGTTGGTGAGTTTTCACTGGTGGTATAGCTGAGTTCGTTCAATCCGGCTTTATCCAGCGTCAGTGGAATAGTGCTCATCACGGTATCGCGTGGATCGCGAATTTCTGCCCGCAGAGGAATACCTTCTACCGAGGTTTTCCAGTCGACGGTGCGGGTAATCAAACCAATATTAAAGGTATCACCCGGACGATATACGCCACGGTCAGAGAACAGATAGCTGTTTAAAGTTCGTGGGTCGGTGGGGTTTTCTTCGCCATATATATCGAAGCGGGAGAAGTCCAGGACACGATCGTAATAAGCCGTCGTTGGTAGGAAGGAAACATCGCCTTCTTTTTCCACTAAGAACATGACCGGTGAACGCTCATTGACAAACTCTTCCAGTGACGGGAAGTGGGCATGCCCATCGTTACTGGTCGTCTGGCTCAGCAGAACGATACCATTTTTGCCTACTACCGAGACTGTAGCTCCGTTAACCGGGCTGCCGGAATAAATAGACTGAACGAATACATCGCGGGAACCGTCCAGCGATTTCTTGGTGATAATACCCAAGTCGGTAACCACGACAAAGCGCGAGTCCAGAGTGGTATCCGCTTCATGCTCTTCATCCAACGTCTCGGTAACCGCATCAGGATCGTTCCCGTCATATGCAGCATCCTCTTTTTTAGCCTTTTTCGCCGGGTCCCACTTTGTTAGGGTTAGCAGGAAAATACCCCGTTTGGCATTAGGATCATTGGACAGATAGCGGGAAAGGTCGATGCCCTGATAGTTAATTTCACCCGGCCGCTCGTTTTTCAACGCGGTTTGATAAGTAAAGTGTTCGGTAAAATATTCACTGTTTAAATAATGGAAATCTGTAGCGGTAAACTCGTGGTATTTCCATGAGACGATGTGCTGTAGCTGGCTGGGAATAACTCGTTTAATATCCAACTGTAGTCCAGGCATATTACGAGCGGCAACGGTGATGCGCTTTTCCCCGCGCATAGAAAGTAGCGAGCCTTTAGACATAAAACGTAAGGTTTTAGGGTAATCAGGTACGGTAATGACCCGATACTGTTTCTCTTTAAGCTTATAACCCCCGGTAGAGGTTATATTGTTTTCAACTTCTACCAATAACGAGCGATTAGCCGGTGCATCGAAAGTAAAATTGAATGCGGATTGGTTTTCCTGTTCGGCATCATTCATAGTGAGCGTCAAAGCGTTAGATTGCGCCATGACTTTTTCATCAATCGCCTCAAGGTTCCAGTCGTAAAAATCGGTTGGCGTCAGATTTTGATTATCATCTTGCGGGTTATGTTGTGGCAATAACCAAGCGGTTACTGCTTTTTTAAGCGCTTTATCGTTTACATTATCGTTAGTTTCAATAATCAGTGCCTTGGCGCTTTTACCGTTATCTGTATCGACTAAGACGGCATCTACGCCGGTCACTTGAAGGCTATACAGGCCGGGAACATTCACTAAATTACTTTGTGCTTGCTCGACCTGATTAGCGGTAACGGTAGATTTCACCCCTTTACCCACCAGCAATTTTACCTGACCGGCATTATCCGGCAGAGACAGCGACTCTGAGTGTACCCAGGCCTTCATTTTTTTATCGTCGTAAACCACTGAGTATTTCAACGGTTGGGAAGGTAACAGAGATAAAGAGAGCTGTTTTTCGAAGCTGACTACATCAACCGGAGCATTGAAACTCACGGCGAAGATAGCGCTTTTTTTCTGTGAGTCATGTGGATCGCGATAAAACTCAGCCTGACCGAGGCTGTAGTTAAAGGGTTCCGTAGTGAAATCGTAGCGGGTGTTATTCAGCTTAATTTGTGGAGCAACCAAGGTGTTGGCATCCAGTTTAATTTGATATTTCTGGCCCATTGGAAGGATTTTTCTGGTGGTAAAGGCCAGTGTTTTCTCGTCTTCCCATTTCCATTCACCCTCTATGGCTGGCGTTATGCTGATGCCCTGTGACAGGGGCTTGCCAACCAGCGTAATTGGGGCGGATGAGTGTGAAAAACGTAAAGTAACGCGCTGAGGCAAAGGGTTAGACGACGAATAGTTATAAGCGCTAGGGGGAAGAACGTGAATATCGGTTTGCTGGTAAACCATTGGTGCCGGTTCTATCGGCTTAGGGCGATTAAGATTCCAGTGATAGCCATAAATAGATGCACCTCCCACGGCGGCAAGCAGAACGATGGCCAAAGATATTCCTTTAGGATGGCGATTTACCCAGGCTTCCGCAGCTATAAATGTCTGAGCAACAAATTTAGACCAGCGTGGCAGTTGCCAGTGAAGATGCCCAATAACAGGGGATAGGATCTTACTGGCAAGGCGAAAGATAGCACTGATGATCCACCAAACGGCACGCAGAAGTGTGAAGGGAAGCCGTAATATAAACCGTAGCAAATCCATAGAGATAATCCTTTAAATATTGTGGGAGTGGCGTCTTTGAGTAAGGATCCATCCTGTTTATTAGTGATATGTTATCCCAGAATGGTCACACACAATAGTGGCTGAATGATATAAATATGAGGCACAGCAAGGGATCTATGGCGAATGGCTATGGCGGTATTGAGATATCAGGATGAAAAACAGACAGATAATTAACCCGCTTTTTTAGCGCTTTTATATTTTATTTAATTCAGTTAAATTGAGATTGAGTATATGCAGATAAATATATTTATTACGGCTGTTATAGCATTATGAAAAATACTTTATTTAGGGAAAATAGTGATGTTTCCTATGCCAGAAAGACCCGAAGAGACCATTGCTGAACTTATATCCTTAGTGCAAGGAATGGGAAAAAGAGAGCTTATTAAACCAGGGGCGATAATTCCCAGTGATGGGCCTTGTATTATTATTTCGTATGAGGGTGAGGTTGAATTAAGAAGAAAGTCTGATGAGCTGTTATTATTCTCAAGCGAAAATAATCAACTTATTGGTTTGCCAATGAATTATACCTATCAACAGTTTTGTTATTTGCGAGCTAACAGTATTTGCGATATTGAGCTTGTTGATCGTGACATATTTTTCCAACTGGTTGAAAAAAATCATCGTTGGCTGGATGTCCTCGAGGTATTGTCGTTTTACCACGCCGTTCTTTTGTGGCGTGATAGTTACGCCCATACCAAGAGCTCATATCTGATGGTTCGTCACTTATTGTTACAGATTAACTTACTGCCCGAAGAGAAGCGCCATAGTATTAATATTACGGAATTTATTCAAGAACGTACTAATTTGTCTCGCAGTTACATCATGAAGGTATTATCAGATTTAAAACTTGGTGGTTATATCACTTTGAAAAAAGGGCGATTAATTGAGTTAAATCATTTACCAGCCAAATATTAATTTTTTGTCTTGAGTGGGTGTCTTATATAAGGCGCTTACTTCTTGATTTTTATTTAAATATATATTCCCTCTTATTTATCAGCATATTCATTATTTATCGTCAGATGTTTATTCTTTGTATCTTACAAAGAAAGGTTATTCAATCTAATTATTAAATTATCGTTAATTTAAACGATCTCCTCATTAAGATGCATTGTTAAAATAATAATTCTATTAGACTGGAAGTGATTGATTCAGTGATATATTCCCGTTGATCGCTGGGATGATGGCGTTAATGTTGTTTTGCTCAATTATAGTCTGGCGGGGGCATCATATTATCAGCCCCGTGAGCAGAAGTTTGTCTGACTTTCCCTGCTCTGATGGCTTGGAGGTCTATGCAGTGATAGATACTTCCGGCGGTACATCCGTTGATGCACATGAATGTGCTATTGACCGTATGATTCAGGCTGGTGCCACTCCGGTGACTTAGTAGCAAGTTCTTCTGGAGTACCAACGTGATTGGGCTCGTAAAAAGACTTATGACGTTGTGATCAATTTGGGACGTAAATAGCTAATTGATAAACATTAAATAACTATTTAAACTGATAGTCTTAAAAGATTTTCTATAGATGTTGATCTTTTATTCTATGATGAATTTTATATAAAATATGAATTTATTTTCTTAATAAATTATTGAGGATGTATATATGGCTATAGCAAGGGATATTGAACTTACTGGTAATGCTGAAATTGATCAATTTTTTCATAAAGGAGGCACGAGATTGTTACCAGTTGAAGGAAATACATATTATTGGGGTTTTTCAAATTATGCAACTGGACCTAAAGATACTTTTGAGTCTGTAAATAATGAGTCAGCAAAAAATATGGTTCGCGGGGTACTAGAGCAATTTACTCATGTCGTTAATATAAGCTTCAAGGAGATTGATTATTCTGTAGGGAATGCCAGCAATATGGGAGGATTTAATGTTGTTTCAGGTAAAATAGATGGCGGTACTGGAGGTGCTTCAGCTCATGATAATGCTGCCAGTTTTTTTGTAAGAAACCTCAACGATTATTCAGATTCCGATTATCATAAAGGTAATAATATGACTGTAGCACATGAAGTGTTACACCTATTGGGTTTTGTGGATATTGGTTATAAACCTGGATATACAGAAGTAGACACTGTAATGTCATATAATAAAATGGTCAATGACGCTTATGGCGAAAAAGTCAGGATCTATGAGTATGATAAAAATGGACAACCTATAATTGTTGCAGGAAAAGTTATTTATGCCATAAATGAAACACTTGGTATTTATGATATACAGGCCTTGCAAAGTATATACGGAGCTAACCACAGTTATAATGCAGGGGATACTGTATACAAATATACCCCAGATACATTAAAAAGTTTTCAAACCATCTGGGATGGTGGTGGTATAGATACCATTGATGTCAGTGAGTTTGTATTAGGCGTAGAGCTCAATTTGAATGGCGGAACGCGAAGCAATCTGTTTACCAAAGACTTTTCCTTGTCGGGTACAGAATTTGATGGTACTCGTGCAATTGGTATTGCTTATGGGGCTAATATAGAAAATGCCTTTGGAGGTAAAGGCAATGACATCATCCATGGCAATGAACTGGATAACGTTATTAGTGGTAACGAAGGTAATGACACACTATATGGTGGTGCTGGTAATGATACGTTAAACGGCGGCGATGGTGATGATATTCTGTATGGCGATGAAGGCGATGACATTCTTTCTGGTGGCGCTGGTACCAATATTCTTTATGGTGGTACAGGTAATGACACTTTAATCTCCCATGGTAAAGATACGCTATACGGTGGCGAGGGTAATGACTGGTATCAGATATATAGTACTGAAAACGTCCGCATTGTTGAGAATAGGGATGGCGGAACTGACAGGGTCAGCATTTATACCAAGGATATTACTAACTATGTAGCGGCAGAAAATATTGAAGATATCAATCTTGCGACCAACCTTACTTATAATTCCAGTATTACCGGGAACGATCAGGACAACAAAATTTTGGGTAACAATGGCGACAATATCCTGATTGGTAAAAAAGGTAATGATGTACTGCAAGGGTATAAAGGCAGTGATACTTACATTTTTAGCAAAGGCGATGGGCAAGATGTTATTGCGGAATCATCAAATAATAAAGTACCAGTAACCGATAAAGATGTTTTATTGTTTACTGATATTTCATCCAGCCAATTATGGTTTACTAAAACCTCATACAAGGGTCTTGAATCATTAAAAATTAAGGTGTTGGGTACTACAGATGAAATCTCTGTTGATACTTGGTATAGCGATAACTCCAAATTGGAACAAATAAAAACCCAGGATGGGGTTGTGTTGTCGATAGC
Organism: Limnobaculum parvum; assembly: GCF_003096015.2. Taxonomy (NCBI): domain Bacteria; kingdom Pseudomonadati; phylum Pseudomonadota; class Gammaproteobacteria; order Enterobacterales; family Budviciaceae; genus Limnobaculum; species Limnobaculum parvum. Next base: position 658,617 of record NZ_CP029185.2, read on the forward strand.
TCAGGTAGAGGCTCTGGTTGATATTATGGCTACGCAGAGCATGCCAAGCGGAAGTAGTACAGGTGTTATCAATAATTATCTGATCCAAACGGGTGCTAATAGTAATCAGGATAGCAGTACTATTTATGGTGATGCACAGAATAATGTAATCAATGGTGGCGCAGATAATGACACCATATATGGCGGAGCTGGAAATGATACGATTTCAGGTGGAGAAGGAACTAATATTCTTATTGGTGGTGCTGGTAATGATAAGTTGATCTCCCGTGGTAATGATACATTATATGGCGGAGATGGCAGTGATACTTATGAAATATGGGGTACTCAATTCCGTATTATTGAGCAACATAATAGCAATGATATCGACACAATGAATATTTATACGCAAAGTGTAACACACTTTACAGCGTCTAATAATATTGAGAATATCGCGTTACGTGCTACTGATATACATAATTCCAGCCTTACTGGTAACGATCTTGATAATTATGTTGGTGGTAATTTTGGTGATAACGTTCTGACTGGTGGCAAAGGAAATGATACATTAGTGGGATACAAGGGAAGCGACACCTATATATTTAATAAAGGAGATGGACAGGATAGTATCTGGGAATACAACAATAATAATGTTCCACTAACCGATAAAGATGTCTTAATTTTTACGGATATTTCAGCGGAGCAGTTGTGGTTTACTAAAGATGTCGTTTTTAACCGGGAATCTCTGTTGATCAAGGTTCTTGGTACCAACGATCAGATTTTAGTAAATAACTGGTATTCTGATAACGACAAACTGGAACAAATCAAAACCCAGGACGGCGTTACACTTTCCATCAATCAAGTTGAATCTTTAGCCGACATCATGTCCACCCAAACCATGCCAACAGGAAGTCATTCCACCATCATCGATGACTACTTAGCCCAGGCATCTATTATGGCCGCTTAATAGCCATTCTGACGGATAAAGCAATTTGTTTTATTCGTTTACCAAACAAGCAGCGCACCTCTAAAACGAGCGCTGCTTTTTTGTTTCACCGTATTGGCCGCAGAATAGATATACCAACCGATAATCTCCTGCAAACCCCATCTAAATTTTCAAACTCTTGCGGCATAGCGTGGAAAGTTTTCATTTACTGACTAATTTCGGTGATTGTGCATTGATCCTTTCGCTGTGGATATATACCGTATTGTTACTGTCTGTTGATAAACGCAGACGGGTTTAAAATAGCGAAACCCCGCAGTGATGCAACACATACGGGGTTTCTGACCACAACGTTATACAAGGTAACAATCATGGCTATTGAGAAGCATACCCAAACTCACCCTGAATTTATATATCACCTTCTATCCAGTTTCAGATCCGGATCGGAAAAACGATCTTCCGTTTCAGCAAGTTGCCTGAAAAGTGGGGGTGTCATCATGTTTGATCTTGTCGATATCACACCAAACGATCCGTTGGAGCTGGCGGAGCAGTGCATGGCGCTTGCCAGCGTGGTAATTCATATTGATCAGTTGCCGGTAAAAGAGTCATTGCAGTTTATTTTGCATGAAAAGATGGCGGCCTTGTTCAATGCGCTTTACCTGCTTGAGAAGTGATAGTGTAAGCACACCCATTTTAGTACCACATATTTTTTGAGATTTCTGGGTTTTCAGCCATCAGCCGGTATTCTTCCGGTGTCAGGTTATTCAGGGATTCATGAGGTCGCTCACTGTTGTATTTATTCAGCCAGCGATCTGTGATCTCCCGTACTTCATTCAGCGTTTTGAACAGGTAAAAATCCAGTATTTCTGTCCGATACGTCCGATTAAACCGTTCGATATACGCATTCTGCGTCGGCTTGCCCGGCTTGATAAATTCTAGCTTCACACCATGATCTTCAGCCCATTGTGCCAGCGTCAGTGATATCAGTTCCGGCCCATTATCCATTCGCATCTTCAGCGGATATCCCCGGTTTTCCACTATCCTCTCCAGTACTCGAACGACGCGCTGTGCCGGGATATTCAGATCAATTTCTATGGCCAGAGCCTCACGATTAAAATCATCCACAACGTTGAAGGTCCGAAAACGTCGGCCACAGACCAATGCGTCGTGCATAAAATCGATGGACCCGCTCTGGTTAAGTGCGTCCGGCGTTGCCAGCGGAGCCGGATTGCGCACCGGCAGGCGTTGCTTACCTTTACGACGAAAATTCAGTTTTAGCAGGCAGTAAATCCGATGCACACGTTTGTGGTTCCAGACATGCCCCTGCCTGCGAAGCACCTGAAAAAGTTTCTTAAATCCGTAGCGTGGATAACGCTCAGCCGCTTCAGTCAGCGCCTGGATCACCGGTTCATCACGTCTCGTATCCGGTTGGTAGCGAAACACTGTCCTGCTCAGCGATAACGTCCTGCATGCCTGGCGTATGCTCATCGTAAACTGTGTAGTCAGATAGCCGACGAGTTCACGCTTTATCGCTGGTTTTAAAGCTTTTTTTCGATGACATCCTTCAGCGCTCGGCATTCCAAACTCAGATCGGCAAACATCTGTTTCAGGCGACGATTCTCGTCCTCAAGATCTTTGATTTTTTTGATATCAGCAGCTTCCATACCGCCATACTTCGCCTTCCAGTTGTAATAGCTGGCTTCAGAAATAGCGGCCTCACGGCAGACATCTTTCACCGTTCGCCCTGCTTCAACGGATTTAAGAACGGCGATTATCTGGTGCTCTGTGAATCGGATTTTACGCATGGTGATCTCCTCTGGGGACATAATTAGTATGTCAGAAGATCTCTAAAAGAGAATGGGTCGTTTTGATGGGGCACTTACAGTAGCTTTTGCTGGAAATTAGGTACGGTTTTTTGATTGGACAGGATTGATTCAATTATCAGATTTTTTATATATCGGCTATCGATGTTGGTCATTACTTTAGTGGCTAAATAAGTTATTAAATTTAATAAATCTAGATAAATTATAAATTATTTTTATAATAGACTGTTGTACCAAAATTTATATTCTATAAATTTTGGTGTTTATACTATTTTTTTTAATCAATTTTAAATATTCATTATTTCTATGTATACCTTTGCTTTGATTTTAACTGTATGATATTAATGTAAATTAAAGTATTTAAATTATTTTAACCTTACTTTTTGAAACATGTTTTTATAAATTAAATAAGAGTGCTTACATGATGTTTATATCAATTTTAATATTTTTGATTAATTGATTTTTATATAATAAATAAAATTATTTTTGATAGTATCGTCTGGGATTAGATTTTACTAATCAAAATATATGGATTTTTTAGCACTGAATGATTTTATCCAGTAACGGATTAGTTGTCTGGTGATTTTAAATTTAATAACAATTATATTCTTACATAACGGGGTTTCTATGGCACTTTATCTGAGAGATATTGAACACACGGGCAATAAAGATATTGATTTTTTATTCCATAATTCTGCAACAACAATTATGCCTGTTGATGGGGGAAATACGTATACATGGAGTTTTATTCTACTCGACACAGCGCCTACATATGAGAATCATGGTGGTATTATCTCAAAACCTTTTCAGGACTATATGCGATATGCGACACAGCAGATGAGTAATATTATCAACGTAAACTTCGTAGAAATTGATGGGACAAAAAATCCACCCGGAGATATTCAGGTTTATTCTCCTGCCTATAAACAAGACTATGAAGGTGTCATTGAAAAAAGTTTTTCATCGAGTATTGTTGGGCTGCAATATAAGGACTGGGGCAGAGCAGAGTTAATCTATAATTGGAATACTGCAGGCCATGAACTTGCACATTTAATGGGGTTATCTCATCCATATAAGTGGATAGATGGTAAGAAAGTCTATGATTCGCATTACGAGAATTACAACAAAATAGATACGCTTATGTCATATAACGATACATCGTACTTTGGTAATCGAACATTAGTTTTTGATGATGCAGGAAATAATATAGCTGTAGCTTATAATAGAACTTATGGCATTCACGATATTCTTGTACTGCAATATATTCAGGGCGCTAATAATAATTATAACTCAGGGGATACGATATATACCTATAATCCAAATGATTTAAATTTCTTTGAGACTATTTGGGATGGTGGTGGTAACGATACGATTGATATTTCTGCTTTCAGTAACGGTGCAGAATTGAATCTTAATGGTGGAACACGCAGTTCTATCTATAAAGAAATGAGCGCAGTACAGGAAACACTGAATGCTTATAACGGTAAAAATGCTATTGGTATTGCCTATGGTGCCAATATCGAAAATGCCAACGGTACCCAAGGTAACGATGTCATCTACGGTAATGAACTGAATAATATTATTAATGGTAATCAGGGTAATGACACGCTGTATGGTGGTGATGGTGATGACAGGCTTTCCGGTGGCTCCGGCACCAATGTACTCTATGGTGGTGCTGGTAATGACTATTTGACTTCCCATGGTAAAGATACGCTATACGGTGGCGAAGGCAATGATCGCTACGGGATATATGGTACTGAAAGTGTACGTATTGTTGAGGGTATAAATGATGGAATTGATTCCGTTAATATTTATACCAAAGGTGTTACTAACTTTGTTGCAGCAGAAAACATTGAGAATGTTATTCTTGATACCAGCCTTACTTATAATTCGAGTATTACTGGAAATGACCTTGATAACCAAATTTTAGGTAATAACGGTGACAACATTCTGAATGGTCGAAAGGGGAATGATCGGTTACAGGGGTATAAAGGCAGTGATACCTATATTTTTAGTAAAGGGGATGGGCAAGACTCTATAAGTGAATCACCTAATGATAAAGTATCGGTAACTGATAAAGATATTTTATTGTTTACTGATATTTCATCCAGTCAACTATGGTTTATTAAAACTTCATACAAGGGTTTAGAATCATTAAATATTAAAGTTTTGGGCACCACTGACCAGATTTCTATTGATAATTGGTATAGTGATAATGCCAAGTTGGAACAAATAAAAACTCAGGATGGAGTTATTTTATCAATTGCCCAGATTGAAGCATTAGTTGATATTATGGCGAAGCAGGCCATACCAACCGGAAGTAGTTCCCGCGTTATTAATGATTACCTGATTCAGACTGGTGCTAATAGTAACCAATATACTAATACCATTTATGGTGATGCACAAAATAATATCATTAATGGTGGCGCAGGTGATGACACTATATATGGTGGTGCTGGAAATGATACCATCTCTGGTGGTGCTGGTATTAATATTCTTATTGGAGGTGCAGGTAATGATACATTTATCTCAACTGGTAATGATCAGTTATTTGGTGGTGATGGTGATGATACCTATGAGATATATGGTCCAGAAATCCCAACTATTATCGAGGATGTTAATAGTGGACACGATAGAATAATTCTTAACGTATCAAAAGCTATCGATTTTGTTATGCCTGATAATATTGAAGATCTTAACCAGAATATCTATCAGACCGCCGGTATTAATATTGAAGGCAATAGTCTGAATAACTTTATCAATGGTAATAATGGTAATAATATTCTGATTGGTGGCAAAGGTAACGATGCATTACAAGGCTACCGCGGTAGTGATACCTATATATTTAATAAAGGGGACGGTAAAGATACTATCTATGAATACAACAATAATAATGTACCTGTAACAGATACTGATATTTTGTTATTCAAAGATATTTCAGCTAACCAACTATGGTTTACTAAAAAAACATCTTGGGGAATCACTTCGTTATTTATCAAGGTATTGGGTACTGCCGATGAGATCGGGATAGATGGCTGGTATTCCAATAATGCTAAACTGGAACAAATAAAAACTCAGGATGGTATTGTCCTATCTATTACTCAGGTTGAAGCTCTAGTCGATATCATGGCAACAAAAACTGTGCCTGTCGGAAACAGTTCTTCTGTGATTAGTGATTATTTGGCCCAAACTCATGTCATTTATGGTACTGAAGGTGATGATACGCTGACTAGCCATACTATAGCTAGCACCCTCTACGGTGGTGCAGGTAACGATAAGTTGATCTCCAAAGGTGACGACAAGTTATATGGCGGTGCTGGAAATGATATCTACGAAGTCGTGTATGGATCTAATGTCCAAATTATCGAGGAGCAAAATAGCGGGATCGATACAATACGCTTATTTGCCACCGGACCAATTAATTACATCATGTCGGATAATGTTGAAAGTATAGAGCTGGCAAATGTTCTGAACCGTTATGACACTCAGATCACTGGAAATGCACTAGATAATTTTATCCATGGAGATAACGGTAATAATGTATTTATTGGTGGAAAAGGAAATGATGTATTTTGGGCTGTAGGGGGAAGTGATACCTATATATTCAGTAAAGGCGATGGTCAGGACATCATTAAGGATTATAATGCTTCAGCTGATGATGTTGATGTGTTGTTGTTTACTGATATTTCTGCGAAGCAGTTGTGGTTCACCAAAGATCTGGATCAGGGTATTGGTTCACTGACGATTAAGGTCTTGGGTACAACGGATCAAATCTTGGTAAATAAATGGTATGGACTAAAGTCTAACAATGGTGTGGATTATGACGGAACCAAACTGGAACAAATCAAAACCCAGGACGGTACGGTTCTTACTTCCAAGCAGGTTGAGGCATTGGCCGACATCATGTCCACCCAAACCATGCCAACAGGAAGTCATTCCACCATCATCGATGACTACTTAGCCCAGGCATCTATTATGGCCGCTTAATAGCCATTCTAGCGGATAAAGCAATTTGTTTTATTCGTTTACCAAACAAGCAGCGCACCTCTAAAACGAGCGCTGCTTTTTTGTTTCACCGTATTGGCCGCAGAATAGATATATCAACCGATAATCTCCTGCAAACCCCATCTAAATTTTCAAACTTTTGCGGCATAGCGTGGAAAGTTTTCATTTACTGACTAATTTCGGTGATTGTGCATTGATCCTTTCGCTGTGGATATATACCGTATTGTTACTGTCTGTTGATAAACGCAGACGGGTTTAAAATAGCGAAACCCCGCAGTGGTGGAACACATACGGGGTTTCTGACCACAACGTTATACAAGGTAACAATCATGGCTATTGAGAAGCATACCCAAACTCACCCTGAATTTATATATCACCTTCGATCCAGTTTCAGATCCGGATCGGAAAAACGATCTCCCGTTTCAGCAAGTTGCCTGAAAAGTGGGGGGTGTCATCATGTTTGATCTTGTCGATATCACACCAAACGATCCGTTGGAGTTGGCGGAGCAGTGCATGGCGCTTGCCAGCGCGGTAATTCATATTGATCAGTTGCCGGTAAAAGAGTCATTGCAGTTTATTTTGCATGAAAAGATGGTGGCCTTGTTCAATGCGCTTTACCTGCTTGAGAAGTGATAGCTTCAGATAAGAAAACGGCTTCCTGTTGAGGAAGCCGTCAGCGTTGAGCGGTAGTTATTCAGCTAGTCTGGTGTTACAGCAACAAACTCTTCTACAGGATCCAAATTAATCACCCGATCGGCGCTTTCAATGGTTGAAAGACGATGAGCAATAAAGATGCGCGTGACTTTTAGCGCCGAGATTGCTGCATTAATATGCGCTTCGTTGGCGGTATCAAGATGGCTGGTAGCCTCATCAAGAAATAGCAAACTTGGGCGACGATACAGTGCTCGAGCGATCAGCAGGCGCTGTTTTTGCCCGCCGGACAAACTGCCGCCCAACTCAGTGATCAGTGTTTCGTATCCCATTGGCATACGCATGATCTCTTCATGAATATTGCAATGTTTAGCACACTCAACCACCCAGGCTGAATCTTTTTGCGCTTCAAAACTGGCGATGTTGTCGGCAATGGAGCCAGCAAAAAGCTTGTCATCTTGTAATACACAGGCGATATATCTGCGGTAATTGTTGACGCCGATTTTGTTGATATCAATACCGTTGGCAAGGACTTCCCCCTGAGACGGCAGCAGTAATCCCGCCATCACTTTCATCAGCGTGGTTTTACCAATACCTGACGGGCCAATAATGGCGACGTTTTCTCCTGGTTCTATTTTCAAATTCAAATTAGAAAAGATGGGGGCCGAAAGATTGTCATAACGGAATTCCACATGGCGAACTTCAAAGCCCAGAGGCTGATCCTCAGGGAATACCATATTATTAGGTAAGGTATTCTCTGGTTCAGAGAAGACAATATCCGTTAATCGCTCACTGTGCAGCGACAACATTTTCAGTTCTAACGCCAGATTAATCAGATTGGCAGAACGTTCAGAAAACTGGCCGCGATACGCGTTAAATGCGACGAACATCCCTAGAGTCATATGTCCGTCAATGACCATCGATGCGCCCAGCCACAGGATGACGATCTGATCCACCATGCCCAGCAGGGTATTCATACCGCCAAATACCATATCTAACTTGGTGAGTCGGATATTCGCATTGGTGGTGTCGATATTCAGATTGAGCCAGTATTGTCCCCGGGTTGCGGTCAGGCCAAGGGCTTTCAGGGTGCTGATACCATATAGCGTCTCCATAAAGTGGGAGTTGGCTTTCGCACCTTTAATGATTTGCTCTTCTGATGCCTGCCGATAGTGTTGATAGGTAGAAAGGCGCAGGATCATATACAGTACGGTAAAGCCCAGCACCACCCAGACTAGCCAGCCGCCGTACAGCAACATCATAATAAATACGCCGATGGCCATCAGACTGTCGATAATACTGCTGACTAAATTACTGGTTAGTGTGGTACGAATAGTATCCAGAGAGATAAAACGGGATTGAATATCACCCAGCTTACGTTTTTCAAAGTAAGAGAGGGGAAGTTTCATCAAATGGTCGAACAGACCGGCTTTCCACTGCACACCAACCAGTGCTTCCATCACTAAAGACGTCCAAGAGCGAAGCATACCAACAAAGGTTCGGAACAGAATAAAAAACAGTAAACCCAGACAAATCAGTCCTAGTAGGTCGTGGTCTTCCGCCAGTATGACATGGTCCATGACTAACTGAGTCCCTACGGGGATCAGCAAATTTACCGTTTCGATAACGATGGACAGCGCAAACACCTTAACAAGGAATCCTTTCAGACCCTCGATATGGCTCATCATGCTCCACAGACTTAAACGGCTTGTTTCATTGTAAGGAACAAACTCATTGCCCGGCCAAACTTCTAATGCGACACCGGTGAAATGCTGTGACATCTCTTGTTCACTGACAACTCGACGGCCAAATGCCGGGTCGTGCAGAACAAACTTATTGCGTTTAACCTCAACCAAAACAACGAAGTGGTTTAAATCCCAGTGCAGAATACACGGGGTTTTTAGCTGATTGATCTCGTTAAGATCCAGCGTTAACGCCCGGCTTTTCAGATTAATCTCGGAAGCCGTATTGATCACTACTCCCAGTGTGGCACCGTGGGATGAAATACCAAAGCGACGGCGTAAATTAAACAGGTCGACGTTCATACCATAATAGCGGCTAATCATAGCCAGACAGGCAAGTCCGCACTCAGCCGCTTCGGTTTGCAGAATCTGAGGTACTTTTTTTCGCATGCCAAAATTCAGGCTTTCTAACAGATGGGTGAAAGTTGCCTTATCCATTTACGGGCCCCGTTATACTCTTTTTGATGTCGTAAAAAGGTGAAAGCATCCATTGGTACAGGGGGCGTTTCTCCAGAAACAGGGTGGTTTGCGCTTTCATTCCGCTGGTTAAACGCAGCTCTTTGTTGGCTAACATAAAGTGGTGGCTGTCCAGAGCGACGATAACTTTATAGTAAGACTGATCGGTGCCACCGCCTGCGGCACGAGGCGCGCTGTTGTAGGTGGACATTTCCTGAATGGAGGCAGGTACAGCCGAAACTGTTTGGACAGTTCCCGGAAATTGACCAAATTTCTGATAGGGGAAGGCATCATAGCGAATATTAATGCGGTCGCCAGGCGATACATAAGGCAGACTGTTGTTAGGCAACCAAAGCACTAAATAATAGGCGTTAATACTGGTTGGAATTAATTGTGCCAAGCTATCACCCGGGTTAACCATTTGCCCTTCGGTGACGCTCAGTGACTCTATTTTACCGTCGCTGGGAGCATTAATAATTAACATCCCAGCCGCGTCGGCCTCGGTAAGCTGGCGCTGTAATTCATTAAGTTGATATTGGTATTGTGCAATTTGGTTATCAAAGTCTGCTGCACTGGTGGTGAGTTCACTTTGCAGATTGCTGATCTTCAGGTTTTCCTGAATGATTTGGGTATTTAATGCTTGATATGAGCTTTGCTGTTGGTAATAGAGATAACGCTGGTTGTTAAACTGCTCTTTATTCACCAGACCTTGCCGCTGATATTCCTCATAGTTTTTCATGCTTTGGCGCATCTCTTCCACGCCCTTGGCGGCATTATTGACCAGAGATTGTGACTTCTTATTGGCGTCTTCGGATTGAGCTATTTGCTGTTTTATATTTTCTTGCGTTGCCTGCTTATTTTTTTCCAGCTTGGCAATAATGCCTTCAACGTGAACGAGTTGTTTTTCAATAGCCTCTGTTGTGTGAATAGTGACATTACCCGAACGAGCAATACGACTCACATCCAACTGATATAGGGCCGTACCTTTAGTGACTTCAACGCCAGCATCAACCAACAGCTTTGAAATAAACCCTTGCTGTGGCGCAAAGATATTAATGGCCCGAGGTTGAGTGACTATCTCACCATTAACGTTGATACGGCGAGTATAGTTGCCGAAGGTTAATGATATGATTAAAACGATGACGAAGAATGCGGAGGCACAGGCAATAATCCATGCGGGATAGCCGGTAATCAGTAGTGCGGTACCTGCCCACTTGGCTTTTTGATGTTCTATCGCTTCCTGGCGAAATAAACGACGTTTATCCATGTCTGTGTATCCTGATTGTCGTTTAAGACATCATGGTGATTTAGGCGAAGAAAATAAAAAGTAAAAATGAGAGGCAATAGTGCCTCTCATTGTACTGTAAATAATAACGATTACTTACGAGCGAACAGGCTGCTGATGTTCTTCAGAAAGCTGCCGAATACGCTAATGCTAGCTTCAACAACTTGACCGATACCAGCGCCTAATTTGGTGCCAGCAGCAGTTGCTGTGTTGCCTTTAGTTGCTGCATCAACAACAGCACCGATACCTGTACCTAAAGCTGCACCAGCATCAATAATGAAACCAGCACCAGATACTTCTTCTACTTCATGGTTGTGTAATTCACGCATTGTAAAAATCCTTATTTAAAAGCGATAAGTAAATACTTATTGTTTAATTGATGAGCTAATGCTTATAAATAAGTTTATTAACTAAATCTATAAGATATTGCTTATCGACGGTGATGCTAATAGCTAAAAAGAGGAATGTCAATTAACTGAATTAATTACACGTTCTATTCTAATTCATTTAATTTATTGGTTTTTTTAGAATGTCAATTACATTATTTTTTTATTTTATATATGTCGATTATTCTAATTGCTCATTTGTTTCTTTATATATTTATCATGATGATTTTAATCATAATATTTTATCAATTTTTTCTGTTAATGTTTATTAATGTCTTATGTTAATTTGAAGTCGTTTTATTATCGAGTTAGAAGACCGACTAATTGGCCATATTTAATAAAATGGCAGTTACACCGAATTATTTACAGGGTTCGGGACGGGAATATAAATGTTGTATCGGATTGATGAAATATTGGGATATTTGAATCGTTGTGTGAGCGTACTACATCAAATCAGACTGACCCGTTAGAGGCTCTAGCGAACAAGCGCGCTTTGGATGGGCTGATTATTAGTTTTATTTTTCTGTTGTTAATGTTGTTTCTGCTTGGGGACTACGCGCTTTTTTCTGAGAAAATGTTTATTTTAGCGAGTATAGATGGGATGCTCTATTCATCGAACTGAAAGATCCGTAATCGGCCCCAAATTTTCTGGATATATAGAGGTAAATCAAAACGCATTAAGAAAGGTTTTTACGCCAATCTGCTAAATTCAATATAAATATAGATTCATAAGGAAGCATAAAAAAGGAAAAATGGTGCCCGGACTCGGAATCGAACCAAGGACACGGGGATTTTCAATCCCCTGCTCTACCGACTGAGCTATCCGGGCAGTGGAGCGACATTAAACCGGATTACGTGTCGAAGGTCAAATACTTTAAACCAGTAAGGCTATAAAACTGAGCTAACTGTTTTTTTTTCCACCAGTTCTGTTATTAACTTGATGATTTAGTCAATGTCAGTGAAGCAACATTCGCCATATTTCAGGCTCGGGTTGCTAATCATAATTGGTCAGTAGCCTGTATACTGCACAATCAGAATGATAACAGTAAGTTATTATTGGTGGTGGTTGACGCCTGATTAGCACATTGATGTTAATGCAATATCCGCTAATCTAATCATAATGAAACATCAACAGGCATTTGTCCTGCGCGATATAAGATGGAAACCCATAACATATGACTGATGTACTGCAAATTTTGCACTTGATTGGGCTTGGCCTAGTGTTGCTACTCCCATTAACCAATCCTTTAACGTCGGTGGCACTGTTTCTCAGCTTGAGCGGAGATATGAGCCGTGAAGAGCGTCATCATCAGGCGATGATGGCCTCATTCTATGTGTTTTTGATTCTGGTGATCTCGTTTTTCTGCGGTGAGTTGGTGATGCGGCTGTTTGGTATCTCGATTCCCGGTTTGCGTATTGCCGGTGGGTTAATCGTGGCCTACATCGGTTTCAGAATGCTGTTTCCTCCAGCGCATCAGCCTACGCCAGAAAAGATAGAGGGTGAAGAGGCAAAGGTATTGAAGCCCACCGCTCAAAGTATCGCTTTTGTTCCTATTGCGATGCCGAGCACCGCCGGGCCGGGTACCATTGCGATGATTATCTCTGCGGCATCAACCTGGCATCAGGCTGGTAACTATAGCGCGTGGGTGGTTTATATTACCGTTGTGTTAACGGCTGTCATATTATCTTTGGTACTGTGGGGCTGCTTACGAAGCTCTGATTTGATTATGAAAGTCGTAGGTAAAAGCGGTATCGAAGCTATCTCTCGGGTTATGGGTTTCCTGCTGGTATGTATGGGAATACAGTTTATGATCAATGGTGTATTTGAGCTGATTAAAACCTATCCGGGGACATAATCTATTTAATCCCAAAGAGTTAATTTGTTACATGAGTAACTAATTTGTTTGTTACGGTAAAGGCGCGTTGAAAGCCCCTTTCATGAGCGATACTATAGGCTCACTTTAATCATATTTGTCGATCGGAACGACAAAATAGACCTCAGATAAATACGGGAAGATGTCATGGAGAAGTGTCAACAGTGTGGGAATATGTCGGTAAATGACAACAATGATTGCGTTGTCTGTGATGAGTCGGCATCAGTAAACCCTTATGCAGTTTCTACCGCGATTACCGATAGTTTTCCTATCGATGATATTTCCTCTTCCCCTGAAGCAGAGGAATATTCAAAAATATTTGTTGGTAACAGATACTACTCTTTCTTTCCCTATGGTCGTGACATACCTAAACGCTGGAACTGGGCGGCATTCTTTATCGGCGTATTCTGGTTTATTTATCGCAAAATGTATCTGTATGCTGCGATTTATCTGGGGCTTGGCTTACTGTTGACTGGCATTCAGTCAATGTTGGGCGTATCCGAGATTATTGCTAACGTTATTAGTATTGGAATGGGCGTTGGGGCAGGTATTTGGGCGAATCGTTTGTATAAACAACATATGGATAAGAAGATTGCCGAAACGTTAGCCGTAGCCCAAAAATCAGAAATTATCCCGGCGCTGAAAGCCAGCGGTGGTACCAATCTTGTTGGGGCACTGGTTGCGCTTGGTATTCTGTGTGCCATTATCGCTATGTTGATGTAGGTGATGGGAATTTAACCGATACAGTTCCATCATATTAAAAATGCCGCATACGCGCTGAGGGATCCCCACAAAATCAGCGCTAATAAACCAACACCATACTCTGGTAGGTTTTGGCGAGATGATTAAGAACAGTGCTCAGTACTGTTCGTCTTAAAATTAGCGGTGAGTGTCGCAAGACATTCTCCGCTAATGTCAGATAAGAAATTACCCGCCGCGATTTAATACTGTTGGCCTGGTATCTCAGATGTAACCCTCTATTTTCAGCGTGATAGCCAATAAGCCACAACACTATTGTGCTCAGTGTTGCCAGCAGGCTCAGTACCCTCATTCTGCCCGCCGAACGGCTGTAACTGGCTCGCAGGCCGAACCCAAAGCGTTCGCTTTTCTCATCCCGAAAGTTCTGCTCTATCTGCATACGACGACTGTATAACTTCATGATTTCACGTGGCTTAAAATCATTCGTGTTGCTGAAAATAAGCCAAGGTTCTCTTGCTGCGTTACGGGCGTCATTTACCTGTGAAAGCCTTGTGGGTCGGCAACGGGAACGTTTGTAGTGCCTCCCTTTTGACGCTTTTTTATGAAGGTAAAAATGACCGTCACACCGGGCATATTCGGCCCGCGCAAGCGTACCCGGCCCCAGATATTCTGGTTTGCTGCTGGCCTGTAATTCCTGACGCCTGAACCAGTATTCTCCTTTGCTGTCTAGGCGCATCTGAATATTGCCTCTGACACGGCCGATAAAATCCCATCCGAGTGACTGGATATGCCGGAACCATGCATTCTGAAAGCCTGCATCTGTAACGATAATAACCCTGGCCTTTGGGTTCACGGCTCCGGCAAGGGCATCAAGGAAAGCTTTCTGTATCTGTGAGTTCTGCTGTTTTTCTGAGGAAACAATCCAGCTTAACAGGGGAAGTGAACGTCCGTCACAAAGCAGACTGGCACGAAGCACATGATATTGCTGAGAAGGATAACCGCTCCAGTCAACCGCAATAACACACAGCGATAATTTTTGGGTCAGCATGGTGATAATACCTTTGAAAATAAGAGGGATATCACGATGAAGTGATTCATTACCCAGCAGACGGTCAACTCGTTTGATTTTATTTTTGACCTGAGCCGCACCGGGTAAATAACGGCCAATACTGGTCAGCGTCAGTGATGCACCGCTGATTAAGGCAATAGTGGCATCCAGCAGAGCATTTTGTCGGTATTTGTGAGATGGGGATAGAGCATCGCGGAAAAACTTCTGACATACTTGGTAAACAGGCATAGAGGTGATCTCATTGAATTGATAGCACAATCAGTAGATCACAAAACTCTATGCCTGTCTTTTTTTACCTGCTCATTACTGGGGATTCCTCAGCGCATACGCGGCATTTTTAATGGTAGCGATATCTTTAGATCAGAAAAAATATCACCGTCAGTATCAGGAACAGTGGTATCAGAATACCGAACGACCACTTCATGTAGCCAAAAAAGCTTGGCATCGCGATACCGCTTTGAGTGGCAATACTCTTCACCATAAAGTTTGGTGCATTACCAATGTAGGTTAGCGCACCCATAAACACAGAACCCATCGAGATTGCCAGCAGCGTTTGCTGTAGTGGCCCCATGAGTGTAGTGGCATCACCGGCGGCCAGATTAAAGAACACCAGATAGGTCGGTGCATTATCCAGAAATCCAGACAGTGCACCGGACAGCCAGAAGTACATAGCGTTGATGGGTGCGCCCTCGGGATCGGAAACGATGGCAACCAACCCGGCCATATGGCCTTCTTGTCCTGCCCGCAGGATAGCCAATACCGGGCCGATAGTAATAAAGATACCGGCGAACAGCTTGCCGACTTCCAGAATCGGTTCCCAGCTAAACTGATTGGCAGAACGAACCTGCTTCGCGGTTAATATCATCGACAGTGCGGCAATCACCAATAGCAGAATGTCACGAGTGATGTTCTGCAATTCTATATGTACACCCAGCACGGAGAACGCCACGGCAGATTTCCAGAAACCGGAGAGTAAAACGCTGCCAACTACCGCTAACAGCAGAATAAAATTAAATTTACCGTACAGGCGTAATTTAGAATCAGGCGTTGGATCGTGCGCTTCAATCTCGTCTTCACGCTTGTAATAGTGGCTGTCTACCAGATAGAACAGCGTAAGCAATACCAGCGTACTGATTAAAACTGGCAGCAGCATATGCTTGGCAGTCCAGAAAAAATCGACGCCTTTCAGAAAACCGATAAACAGTGGAGGATCGCCTAGCGGTGTAAGCCCTCCGCCAATATTCGCCACCAGAAAAATGAAGAAAATAATCACGTGCACTCGATGTTTGCGATTATCGTTTGCTCTGATAAGAGGGCGGATCAGCAGCATGGCTGCACCCGTGGTTCCCATCAGCGAGGCAAGAATCGCCCCAATGGCGAGTAGAGCCGTATTTAGCTTAGGCGAACCGTGCAGGTTACCTTTAACTAAAATGCCGCCAGACACGGTAAACAGGGCGAACAGCAAGATAATAAAAGGAATATATTCTGCCAGAATGGCGTGGGACACTAATCCTATACTGGTGCCCATGCCGAAAGTGATGGTAAATGGAATAAGAAACAGCGCTGACCATAAGGCGGTGATTTTACCGAAATGGTGATGCCAAATAGTTGGGATCAGCAATGGACACAGTGCAATCGACAACAGAATACCAACAAATGGAATACCCCATCCCAGACTCAGTGTTGAACCATCAATATCTGCAGCAAAACTGGCGGCAGGTATCATCAAGCCAGACAAAAGGCATAATAGTTTGAATAATAGTGGACGGGACATTAGCGGTTGCTCCGGTAACCAACATATCAAAGTGAAAAAAAGTTTCAGTATTTGAGCAAATATCAGGTGCTCATGTCAAAGTACGTGA
Source organism: Limnobaculum parvum (assembly GCF_003096015.2). NCBI lineage: Bacteria > Pseudomonadati > Pseudomonadota > Gammaproteobacteria > Enterobacterales > Budviciaceae > Limnobaculum > Limnobaculum parvum. Next base: position 675,388 of record NZ_CP029185.2, read on the forward strand.
TACTCCCGGCGTTTACTGGTGAAGGATATAGTTCGTTAATCATAACAATTGGTAAAATATATGACTTGATGAGATGAACGCTTTGGAATAATTCGATCTCTACCTGTTAGAGATAATCTATTTACAACGCGTTCCCGTGATTTCTTATAAATAAAAAGCAATGCGTGAATGAACGCTCTGTTGGGTTTATATCAATCAATGATATTGATATCGATAGCGCTATAAGAGCCGTCTGGCAACATTATCAGTGTCATATCCGCTTGTTGACTATTATTTAACACGCGTTGAACATTAAGACCGTCTGAATTTTCAAAGAAGTTTTCTGCATCCTGATAGCTTAACCCACCTTTCATCTTTCGCTCAATCAGACGCTGCTTCAGGCTCTCTATTGGGCTACCAATAAAAATACTGTAATCGCACAGGGTAATCAGTTCCTGCCAGCCGGGCTCTTTGAGTAATAACCAACTGCCTTCAATGACCAGAATAGGGGATATAACTTCAATGGCGTTATGTACCGGATCGTGGAGATTCCGGTCGTAAGCTGGCCAACGGGCATCAGATTGCTGCAATGTCGCTATATAATCTTTCAGCAAACCCAGATCGAAGGTTTCTGGTGCACCCTTACGGGCCCGAAGATTATGCTCATCCAGATAGCTGTTATAGCGATGAAAACCGTCCATTGGCAGACCTTGCAGGTCTTTTAGTGACATATCCTGACGGGATAGGATTTGCCAAAAGCTGGTTAGGGTTGACTTACCAACGCCGGGTGGCGCAGCAAGAAAAACGATCAGACGTTGTTTTTTGCGTCGTTGGAATTCAGTCAGCATCCGCAGCAAAGGCAGATGAAGATCCCGTATATCCTTATCAGGAAATGTGGCGATATAGCTAAGGCCATTAACATCCAATTCCACATTCATCAGTATATTCCTTTAATACTGTTGTGACGGAGAGCATTCTAGCGTCACGGGTTTGGTTGTTGAGTGATGGATAAAACTTAAATAGAGTAATATCAGGTTTGCGCGGCTAGTGATGATGGCACGAACCTATTCAAAAAAACCGGCAATATTTATTATCCACCGGTTTTATGCAACATCGCTTAGTCGCCTGAGATTACTCTTGATTGTTTTGTTGCTGATTTTCTAATTCTTGTCGCTGTACGGCCATTTTTTCACGCAGACGCTTTTGCCAGAAAATAACGACAGCCACGGCGACAACGATGCAAATAATCTGCGGTAAGCTGATCCCACCCATAATACGATTCCTTATTGTTGAATTTATGCCGCTGCCAGCCTTAACTGACAGCGACATGAGCGGATTATCTCCGATAGTTCTTTTGTGCCGAATTCACTTTATTCAGATAATTCCGTGATTCAGCCGATGGATGCTTGGTGGTCAGTGTTTCATATACATCACCCGGCGACATACGGTTAATCACATCCGGCGCTTTATTTCGATCGCTGGAGAAGACGCGCAATACGCTACCAGCACCGCCATTGTAGGCGGTAATAACCGCATAACGGCGCGATGTTGGGTTAGTAATTCCACCCAGATAGCTGTTTTGCAGAATCGACAGATAAGCCGTACCGGTATCAATATTACTTTCTGGATCGAACAGGAAATTACGGCTTGGTTGCCCTGATTTACCCTGCATTTTGAATACGTCACGACCCGCCGTGTGCTGCATGACTTGCATCAGACCCAGCGCGTCAGAACGGCTGACAGCATAAGGGTTAAAGCTGGACTCGGTCTGCATAATGGCCAGAATCAGTGACTCTTCAACATTATATTTATGGGCGGCTTTACGCACCAAAGGCAGGTATTTATGCGCCCGCTTATCCAGATGGTTTGCTACCAGTGGGATGTCCACTGACCAAATTACCCGCAGCCCGGATGAACGCTTCTTCAGTCTCGTCTGGATGATGTAGTCAGCAAAATGCGCGGCGCGCCATTGCCAGCGAATGGTATTGCCATCCTGATCCAATACTTGACCATACAGGAAAGGTTCTTTACTAATCTGAATATCGTTAGCATCGGAATAGAGGTCGGTAGTTTGTGGATCTTCGCCCATCAATAACGTTGTAATAATGGCCTGACGCAGGCTATCCTCAGGGTTCTCTGCTGCCAGAGTTTCCACAGTGATAACACCGGCATCGAAGTTGATATGGCTACGAGTACGGTACTGATCGGTATATTTCACATAGTCTTTAGGACCCGCGATCAGGACCTCATGCATACCCCAAATGTTTTCGACGTTATGGGCAAACTGACCCATCAGAATATCAAACGCATTGGTATCTTTAATATATTGATCGTCGTCTTTAGGGTTTTTCTTACTGCCGCCTCCACACGAGACTAGCAAAGGCGCAACTAACAGCAACGCACAGATTTTTTTTAAATTAATGATCATTTTTTAATGGCGCATTATTCAAAACAAAGATTATTGGCTTGGTGGTGTATAACCATCGATGTGGACATCTTTACCTTCAAACAGGAAATTTACCATTTCTTGTTCCAGTAGTTTGCGATGTTCTGGGTCCATCATATTCAATTTTTTTTCATTGATTAGCATGGTTTGTTTACTCATCCATAGCGCCCATGCTTCTTTAGAAATCTCGTTAAAAATTCGTTTGCCTAATTCACCAGGATAAAGCTGGAAGTCTTGCCCTTCGGCTTCTTTTTGCAGGTAAGTACAGAAAATGGTTCTGCTCATGCTAATCCTCGTGTTCATTTTTAAGCTGATTAAGTAATCGTTCAACTGGCGTTGCCAGCCCGACGGATGGCGGTTGGGTCAGGTTGTACCACATCCCCAAACTCGCTTCCTGACAGCACTGACCGGGCACCATATTAAGCAACATCGGCGTAATATCCAGATGGAAATGGCTGAAGGTATGGCGGAAAGCCGTCTGTTGTTTTAAATCATCGGCAGACATTCCCCGCTGTTCCAACCAGTGGTTCAGTGAGGCCCGGTCGCTAAACTGAGGGAAACAGTAAAGTCCTCCCCAGAGCCCGACATCGGGTCGTTGTTCCAGCCAGACTTTATCATTGTTCTTAAGTAACAGGAACCATGCGTTTTTTTCCGGTATTTTTTGTTTTGGTTTTTTCCCCGGATAGTCGGCCCAGCTCTGATTGGCATAGGCGATACAGCCTGAATTGAGAGGGCACAGTTCGCATTTAGGGCGGGAGCGGGTACAAACCAACGCACCGAGGTCCATCATGGCCTGATTGAATTGAGCGACGCCCTCTGCCGGGGTGACCTCACTGCTGAGATCCCAAAGGCGTTTTTCCACCTCTTTCTTACCCGGCCAGCCCTCTACGGCATAGCAACGAGCGATTACCCGTTTTACATTGCCATCAAGAATCGGATAGTGCTGGTTAAGGGAGAGAGAGAGGATGGCGCCAGCGGTAGAGCGGCCAATACCGGGAAGATTGAGCACGGTGTCAAAATCTGTCGGAAAAATCCCTTGATGCTGTTGGGCAATGTCTTTTGCTGCTTTATGCAGATTGCGTGCTCTGGCGTAATAGCCGAGTCCGGTCCAGAGGTGTAACACCTCGTCCGTTGGCGCTGCCGCCAGTGAGTTAATATCGGGAAACTGGGCAATAAATCGCTGAAAATAAGGGATTACGGTAGTGACCTGCGTTTGTTGCAGCATGACTTCCGAAAGCCAGACATGATACGGCGTTTTTTCGATTTGCCAAGGGAGGGTCTTACGGCCAAATTTTTGGTACCAGTTCAAAACAGCCTGTGCAAATGGTTTTGCTTGCATCATATAAATGTGACATTTCACGAAGAATAAAACAGATAGCGTGATTCCAGCACAGACACCAACCAGAGTAAACCTTAACCTGAGATATTCGTGCAGAATAACCAAGGTGGTTTGTCGCGGATTGTTTAAGGATTAAGGCAATATAGGGTATGATGCCCGCCTGAAATTTTTATCTTCATCATTAACAGCGACCGGTATAAACAGAATTTTTTATGATTAACGATGTTATTTCCCCTGAATTTAATGAAGACGGTCGTGTGATGCGCCGCATTCGTAGCTTTGTTCGCCGTCAGGGGCGGCTAACAAAAGGTCAGCAATATGCGCTGGATAACTACTGGCCTGTCATGGGCGTAGAGTTTCAACCAGAACCGCTAAACCTGTCGGAACTGTTTGGTCGAGAAGCGCCGATTACGCTGGAAATTGGCTTTGGTATGGGCATGTCGCTGGTTAAGATGGCGCAAGATAACCCACAGCAGGATTTTCTGGGGATCGAAGTGCATAGTCCGGGAGTCGGCGCCTGTCTCTCTTCTGCTCATGAAGCTGGAGTCGGTAACCTGCGGGTGATGTGCCATGATGCAGTTGAAGTGCTGGACAAGATGATCCCTGAGGCTTCTCTGGATATGGTGCAACTGTTCTTCCCTGACCCGTGGCATAAAGCGCGCCATCATAAGCGCCGAATTCTTCAGACGCCGTTTGCTATGGCGATATTGAAAAAATTAAAAGTGGGTGGTGTTTTTCATATGGCCACCGACTGGGAAAATTATGCAGAGCATATGTTAGAAGTGATGAACGCGGTTCCGGCATATCGTAATCTGTCGGTTGATGGTACTTATGTGCCGCGTCCTGACTCTCGTCCGTTAACCAAATTTGAGTTACGCGGCCATCGGTTAGGACATGGCGTATGGGATTTGATGTTTGAGAGGAGTGAATAATGGCACATCAACGTAGTCGTCGTTTACGTAAAAAAATGCGTATCGATGAGTTTCAGGAAATCGGATTTTTAATCAATTGGGCATTTCCTGAAGGAACAGCGATTGAGAAGATCGACGCAACAATTGATAACTTTATCAACGAAGTGTTTGAAGCCCACGACCTCTCCTTTGAGGGCGGCGGCTATCTGAAGTGGGATGGTCTGGTATGCCAGCAAAAGATCGGTAAATGCACCGAAGAGCATCGCGGCATCGTGACTAACTGGCTGGAAGATAAAGGCATGTTGGATGTAAAAGCCAGCGAGCTGATGGATATTAACTATTACGAAGAGTAATGGTTAAGTCAGGGGGAATTATTTCCCCCTGATATTTTTCAGTTTTGGGTAGCATTGACTATTCGGGGTATTGAATGGTTTTGACTAATCCTGCTATTTCTTCCGTTAATTCCCCCGATGTGATGAACACCTGACGGACTCTGATGTCTATAGTCGGGTTGAACCAACAAAAGTACGATTTCGCATTAACCATTGAGGAATAATTATGTTACGAAAAACCGGCGCGGCCCTATTGCTGTTGATGGCCTGGCAGGCGCAAGCGGCTTATGAATGTAATGTAAAACCGCAGGATGATATTTTTATTAACCAAGATACGGTTAAAGTTGCTGGTGCCAGCGGTGAGTTGGTCATTGGCAAAAATGGTGATGTGACCCGTAATGGTAAAGTATTAACCCTTTCTGATGCAGCCCGCGCCCAGGCGGTGAGCTATCAAACCAATTTGCGTACCGATTTGCCTTATGTTAACGACGGAGTTCGTTCACGCCTGAAAACTGCTCAGGGTGTACTGGATAACGTGATTGTTAAGCAACTGGGTACCGAGAGTAATGTGCGTAAACGTTTAGTCACTTTGAGTTCACAACTGACTAAAGAGATGGAAAAAGTTCTGGAGCCCCGTGCGGAAGGTTTAGCTTTCCACCATCAGGCCGTTTCACAAGTTGAAGCAAATGGTCAGGTGATTATGCAAAATACGATGGGTGCAGTGCTACAGGATAGCATTAATGAACTGGGTATCCAGCAAGTGGCTAAAGCCGGTAAATCAGGTAATCCTCTACAGGCAGTATTAGGTAGCTTGGGTGGTTTACAGCAGCAAATTAGAGACGAGTGGAAGAAACAAGAGAAAGACTTCGAACAGTTCGGGAAAGAAGCATGTGGTAGGGTTACGGTGCTTGAACAGCAGCGGGCCGATTTGCTGAAGGCTCTACCGCAGTAATTATCTTGTCAGTATAAATGTAGTTCAGCGTAAGTTTCGTCTGCTAAACCTTCAGTGTTTTGTTTGACTTAGGTGCAGGCAACTGAGCAGAGGGAATTAGGGCGAATTCCCTCTGCACTCCCGCGCCTTCGCACACGAATTCAGGCCGCTTTATGAATACATCATTTCATGATGTATTCACCCTTTCGGGCCAGCGCAAGCGCCGTTCAACGCGGTTTACCGCGTTGTGGCGACGACCCTCTGTCTTCATTCGGACTTACGCGCAGAGCCGCTCCCGACGTTGCTGCGCCTCGGCAGGCATTCATGCCAGCCGTGCTACCTTTATTCAGTTGTCGGCTGAATTCCAGTGCTCTATCAGGTCAAAAGAGAATAACAAGACAAGAGACCTAGGGACTAAGGGCGAACTACAAAAATAATTCGAGTAAAGAGTTCAGGAATAATTTTCCCTTCTCGGTAACCTGCCAGTACTCACTGGTTTCCGTCAGATACCCCAGCTTCAACGCACTATCAATATTTTGCCGAATAGCGCTTTCATCCAGCCCTGTAAGACGACTGAAGTCTTTTCGCGGTGCGGCTTCCAGCAGTCGGAAGCGATTCATAAAAAACTCAAAGGGCCGTTCATCGGTTTCAACGTTGTACTGTTTATCTAGATATTTACCGTTCATATAACCACGAGGATGGCGGGTTTTTACCGTACGTATAATTCGGCCATCGCTAAAGCTCAATTTACCGTGGGCTCCGCAGCCAATGCCTAGATAGTCACCAAAGCGCCAGTAGTTCAGATTGTGTTGACACTGATAGCCGGGTTTGGCATAGGCTGAGGTTTCATATTGTTGATAACCGGCAGCGCTAAGTAATTCATGACCACGCTGGTAGATATCCCACAGGGCGTCATCGTCCGGTAACACGGGAGGGCGTGAACCAAACAGCGTATTGGGTTCAATGGTTAGCTGATACCAAGATAAATGGGGAGGGTCTAACTCAATGGCCTGCCGCAGGTCATCCAGTGCTTCCTCCAGCGATTGATCGGGCAAACCGTGCATTAAATCCAGATTAAAGCTGCGTAAACCAAGGCTTTGTGCGAAGTGTGCCGCACGCTTTGCCTCTTCCGGCCCGTGTATCCGCCCCAGACGCTCTAGTTTATGTTGGCTAAAGCTCTGAACGCCGATAGAGATACGGTTAACCCCTGCCTGTTGATAAGCTCTAAAGCGATCGGCTTCCACCGTACCCGGATTGGCCTCCATCGTAATTTCAGCGTTATCTTCCAGCGTTAGCCGACTACGAACTCCGTCCAATAATCTCTGCATGGCCTCAGCGCCCAGCAGGCTTGGGGTTCCACCGCCAATAAAGACGGTACTGATGGACCTGCCGCTGGTGAGTGGCAAATCGTTATCCAGATCGGTTAGTAAATGTTCCACGTAATCCCTATCCGGAATATCCCCCTTTAAGGCATGTGAATTGAAGTCACAGTAGGGGCACTTCTGTACACACCAGGGGATATGAATATAGAGACTCAGCGGTGGGGGATTAATCATGACGCAGCGCATCCAACAGCATGGTCAAGGCCTGACCACGGTGAGAAATCTTACTTTTGTGTTCTCGGGTTAATTCAGCGGCGGTATAGCCCAGTTCCGGAATATAGAAAATAGGATCGTAGCCAAATCCCCCTTCACCTGAAGGACTGAACAGCACTTCACCCGGCCAACTGGCGTGGAAAACTAATGGAATAGGGTCGTTGGCATGGCGCATATAAACCAGCACACAGTGGAACTGCGCCTGGCGCTGCTCTTGTGGAACATCTTTCAATGTTTCCAGCAGTTTGTTCAGATTGTCCCGATCGCTGGCATCAGCACCGGCATAGCGGGCGGAATAGATACCGGGTGCCCCACCCAGAACATCAACGGCAATACCGGAGTCATCAGCGATAGCCGGTAGGCCAGTAACCAGAGCGGCATGGCGTGCCTTGATGATGGCATTTTCAATAAAGGTTAACCCGGTTTCTTCAGCCGAATCGACGCCGAGGTCGGTTTGAGCAATTACTTCAAAGCCAAAATCAGCCAGAAGGTTCGCCAGCTCATGCACTTTACCGGGGTTACCGGTTGCAAGTACCAGTTTCTGCATTGTGAAATCCACCTGTTACTTAGAGTTTTAATCAGGGCAGGGTATACCTGCAATAGAATAGAGTGTCATTTTTTAATGCGACATAGCATAACTCAAACTGCCGTAGGTGAATGAGCGAAAATGGTAAGGGGGAGTGTTTTCTTAACGATTAAATGAACCTGTCTTGATTTTTTATTCAATATTATCAATTGGTTTTTCATCAATTGATAATGAGAAACATAATTTATTGAATTAAAATCAATTGTTACATGTGTGTTATAATAAATGACAGAGACTATTAATCAACACTCTGAATATGAGAATGAAACGAAAAAAACGATTGCCTAAATTACTGAAATGGTTGTTCGCGATTATTATCGTCGCGCTGATAATTTTAGCTATCTGGTGGGGTTGGGTACGTAGTCACTCAAATGAATTATGGAAGATTGTTAGTGAGCAATGTATTCCTCATCAGCAATTAAGTATATCAACCGCATCTCCCTGTATTGATGTGGTTCTGACCCCAGAGACTAAACGAGGGTATGCCATATTTAAAGATCGTAAGGGGCCTTTGCATTTCCTGCTAATCCCTACGGCAAAAATTGATGGTATTGAGAGCAAGGAATTACAGCAACCGGATTCTACGGATTACCTGTATCAGGCATGGATGGCTCGTTATTATTTGGCTCAACAGGTTGGTAAACCTATCTCTCGAGAGATGGTTTCATTAGCGGTTAATTCTGCCTATGGGCGGAGTCAGGAGCAATTGCATATTCATATTGCTTGTATTAAACCGGAAATTCAGGCGCAGTTGGGAAGCCAGATGGATACATTCAGTGAGAAATGGTCATCGGTTCCTTACGGCATCAATAATCATCACTATATTGCCCGAACATTAACGGAATCTCAGTTGCGTGAAGTCAGTCCGTTTCAACGAGTAGCGATGGAAGTTTCGGATGCCGCAGATAATATGGAAAAATATGGTTTAGCGCTGGTGGCTTATACCGGCCATAACAACATGCCAATGTATTTATTATTGGCAAATCGGTTGGATATTTTCGGTATGAATGTAGGGCATACGAGCGATATACAAGACTATCAGTGTGATTTGCTAAAGACTGAAAATTTGTTTTAGTTATGGCGCGTGAGAAAGAAGAGAAGTAAAGAAGAAAAGTAAAGAAGAGACGTGTTGAAGGACGCCTGAGGGATCAGGCATCCGGTAACAGCGATTGCACTTCAGCAGGAATTTGCTGTGGATTATCGATTTTTACCTGCTTATGACGCCCCAGTTCCCCTTTTTCAATCGTCACCATACCTTTGGCAACGCGAAATTGTTTAGCCAGAAACTTGACCAAATGTGCATTGGCCTGCCCATCAACCGGTGGGGCAGTAATTGCCACTTTTAACTCTTCGCCATGCAGTCCAACAATTTGATCGCGACTGGCCTTCGGCTGAATATACAGCCGAAGGATAATGGCATCGGATTGCTGTTCTACGGCGCTCATTACAGAATCAGAGCCAGAACATCTGCTTTCAGGTAATCCAGCGCATAAAGGATCAGGATCAACACCATCGGCGACAGATCGATACCCCCCATTGAAGGCAGCAGACGGCGAATCGGTGACAGTAGTGGTTCTGTTAATTGAATCAGTAATTGATCCACCGGGTTACGGCCCTGACTAATCCAGCTCATCAGCGAGCGGATAATGATAACCCAGAACACTAGCTTACCGGCAGCCGTGAGTAGCTCTAACAAAGAGAGCGGTAGGTAAACAGGGAAGAATAATAGAACTTGATTAATCAGCCATAATCCAACGACATACTTCAGTAAGATAAGGATGTAAGCAACCAGCAGTGAAGCAGTATCAATGGGGCCAATGGATGGAATAACACGACGTAATGGCCCAATTATCGGCTGGGTGATTTTCACCACAAACTGAGAGAATGGATTATAAAAGTCGGCTCTTGCCCATTGCATCCATACCCGCAGCAATAGCACTGATACATAAAGATCGAGCACGGTTACAATAAGAAAAGATAAAAATTGCATGGTTAACCCTTGGTTATTGTCTGCTCTGGTTTAGCCAGACTGAGATCCGAAAAACAGCATTATGCTACAACGATACCCATCTATTTGGGGGCTAGCATATAGTAAATCAAGAAAAAATGGCAATGACCTCGAGACTTCATTGCCGGAGCCTTATTTTAAAGTGATTTTTCCATCTCATTGGCCCGTTTAATGGCGGCCTGCATGGCTGATGCTACAGTTTCACTTAAACCTTGTTCATGAAAGACGCGCAGTGCTTCGGCCGTAGTGCCACCTTTTGAGGTGACCTGCTGGCGCAGTGTACCGATGTCTAACTGTGGATTATTAACCACCATTTGCGCTGCGCCTAAAGCCGCTTGTTGAACCAGTAAACGAGCCGTTTCTGGTTTGAATCCAAGACGTTCGGACTCATTTTGCATTGCTTCCATAAACAGGAAAAAATAGGCCGGAGCACTGCCTGCGGCAGCAATGATGTTATTTATCCCACTTTCCTCATTTACCCAGCAGATTTCGCCGACTGATTGCATAAGGCATGCGGTAAATTCTCTATCCTGTGCGCTAACTTGTGGTGGCGCGTACAGACCGCTCATTCCCAAACCAATCAGTGATGGGGTATTGGGCATAATGCGGATAAGGTCAACGGGCCCCAACAGTTGGGAAAAGCGGCCAACGCTAATACCTGCGGCGATGGATAAAATCAATTTTCCGCTGAGGTTCACCTGCTGATATAGCGGTGCACAGACGTCAGCCATCATTTGAGGCTTAACCGCCAGCACAACGACATCGGCCTGACGGGCGCTTTCGAGGTTATCATTACTGCAGCGAATGCCGTATTGGGCATGCAGCGGGCTATCCTGCGTCATTGATGGAGATGTCGCGGTAATTAGCTGGGCAGGGTAACCGCCGTTGACTAATCCAGCAATAATCGCTTTAGCCATATTACCGGCACCAATAAACGCAATTTTACGATGTTGCATAACAGGTCTCACTTTGTCAGTTTAAAGCGCAGGTAATCGGAATCATGCCCTGATTACCGAGCAGATTACAGGGTATAGTCACGCGTGCCAAAAATAGCGGTACCAATACGCACCATGGTACTGCCGGCGCGAATGGCATTATCCATATCGTCGGTCATTCCCATTGAGAGCGTATCGATTTGTGGGTAGGCCGTTTTAAGCTGATTAAAAGCCTGTGTCATTGTTTGAAATACCGCAAGTTGACGGGCAGGATCGTTTTCAGGTGCAGGAATGGTCATCAATCCACGCAGCTTTAGATTGGGTAGATGGTGGATTTGCGCTGCCAACTCGGGTAATTCCACCAGCTTAATACCCGACTTACTTTGTTCGTCACTGATATTAATCTGAATAAGAACATTCAGCGGCGGCATCGTTGCTGGCCGCTGTTCGCTTAAACGTCGGGCAATCTTTTCTCTGTCTAGGGTGTGCATCCAATGAAAGTGCTCCGCAACCAATCGGCTTTTATTTGACTGGAGTGGCCCAATGAAATGCCATTCTAACCATTCTCCATCAGGGGTGGTGTCAAAATATTTAATCTTATCGACCCCTTCCTGTACATAGTTCTCACCGAACAGGCATTGACCAGTTTCAATAGCTTTCTGAATCGCCTCTACAGGTTTTGTTTTACTGACTGCAAGTAACCGAATTTCTTTTGGAGAACGGCCGCATTGTTGTGCTGTTTCGGCGATACGACGCCTGATCGCATCTATATTTTGTTGGATAGTTGTCATATGTCTTATTCAGGGAGCCTGCTATGAATGTATGCCAATTAATAACCGATAGTGTAAAGCAAAATGCTTCCGATCTGCATCTTTCTGCCGGTCATTTACCCGTATTGCGCGTGAACGGGGATTTACGCTACGTTGGTGAAAGTTTACTGCAGCCAGAATGGTTGTCAGAACAACTGTTAGCCTGCTTAACTAGCGAACAGCGTACGCTGTTCCAACAGTTAGGACAGTTAGATTTTGCTTTGACTATTGAGGGGGTGCGTCTTCGAGTGAACCTTTTTCAACAGTGTGAGGGCGTATCCGCCGCTTTTCGATTTATTCAAAACGTTATACCGCCACCAGAATCGTTAGGTATTCCTGATTCGCTGATCGCAATGAGCCGCTGTCTTGATGGTTTAGTCATTGTTGCCGGAGCGACAGGAAGTGGAAAATCAACGACTCTAGCGGCCTTGATAGGCATGATTAACCAGCAGTCAGCTCATCACATTATTACCCTAGAAGATCCCATCGAGTTTATACATCACAGCAACCGTTGTCTTATTCAGCAACGAGAGATTGGCAGGCATGTTGATAGTTTTTCTCAAGGGCTGCGCGCAGCACTGCGACAGGATCCGGATATTATTTTGTTAGGTGAGTTGAGGGATGCAGAAACTATCCATATGGCGTTAACCGCAGCGGAGACTGGGCATCTGGTATTTGCTACGTTGCATACTCGTTCTGCTGTGCAATCTATTGAGCGGATTATTGATGTGTTTCCGGCTGAAGAGAAACGCTTTGTCAGTACCCAACTGGCAAATAGTTTACAAACGGTAGTCTGCCAACAGCTTTTACCCTGTACCAAAGGTGGGCGTATTGCTGCCTACGAAGTGCTGGTGAATACACCTGCGGTGAGCAATATGATTCGGGAAGGTAAACACCATCAGTTATTAACGCAACTACAAACTGGAGCGGTTAACGGTATGCAAACGATGGAACAGAGCAAAACCCATTTATTATCAGAGGGATTAATTGTCGGGTCATAAATATAAAGGCTTTGCTAATCACTTTATATTGGTGGTTACGTTCAATCATCTCATCGTCGGGCTTGGCCCGACGTACACCTAAGCCAAGTAAATGCTGGCACTTGGGGGAGTTAGTCCGTCGTTTTTACGTCCATAATATTCATTGAAATTGAAACTGACGATTTTGTTAGGATTCTGAAAATTTTGCCTAAACCCCTTTTCTATTTTACCCAAGTATGGTGAACTTCCCTTTGCTTAACGACTTGTATTGTAAATAAAAAGGAAAAGTAAACGTTGAACTTATTTAAATGGCTTTTAGTGGTTGTTTTGTTGGTAATCATTGGTGGCGGCGGTTACTGGTATTATAAAAATACATTACCAACCTATGGTTCTGAAGGTGCATTTGAGGTTACGGTGAGTTTGTTAGAGCCTAAGACAAACCAGCCAATGACCGATACACCATTTTATCTGGTGGTGACGAAGGATGTGGAGACCGATCCGGCATTTAAGAAGCCGCTGTTTGGCGTTACTGATTCGACTGGCCGTGCGGCAAAGATCGTCAGTAAAACGCAATTGAACGCCAACGATTATGTATTGGTGCAAAAAGTAGGTCAGGGTGAATATGGTAAGTATTTTGCGCTGCTGGGAACCGGTAACGCTATTCCATTGCCAAATACTGATTATGTGATTACGGGGTGTGGGGATATTCCAGAGTATAAAGGTAGATCAAACCGTCAGGGATATACCATTTATTATGCGGCGAACCAGGCCTGTAATATAAAAATGAGTATTAACTGGGGCAGTACGCTGGATAATCTGCTGCACTAAATTAACCGTGCTGCTGTTCAAACCAGCTTTCTAGAATGATGACCGCAGAGGCAGCGTCTACGCTGCCTTTGTCCAGTGCGCGAAAACCGCCACGGGAAAACAGGTCAGCTTTAGCTTCTACCGTACTTAAACGTTCATCGTGCAATTGGATTTGCACACCAAATCTGCCGTGAAGGCGATTGGCAAATTTTTTTGCCTGAGCCGTGACCGGTTGCTCAGTGCCATCCATATTTAATGGCAGCCCAACTACCACTAAATCGGGTTGCCATTCTTTCAGCAATTTTTCGATTTGTTGCCAGTCGGGGTTGCCATCCTTGGCTTTAAATGAAGCCAGAGGACGAGCGGTACCGGTAATTTCTTGGCCGATAGCTGCGCCAATACTCTTAGTGCCAAAATCAAATCCTAATACAGTACGGTTAGACATTTATGCGTGACCTGCTTGTGTGGCAATAGTATGAATGTTTATACCTAGCTTTCTTGCTGCCGTTTGCCAGCGAAGATTGACCGGAACGTGAAATAAAATGTTGGTATCTGCCTCAACGGTTAGCCAGCTGTTTTCCAGTAGTTCCTGTTCCAACTGACCTGCTTCCCACCCGGCATAACCTAAAGCAACCAGTGCTTCGGATGGTTGAGAAGCCGTACCCAAGGTTTCCAATACATCTTTTGATGAGGTGATCATAACATGTTCATTAATTTGAATACTGGATGAAAATTTCTGGCGTGGGGTATGTAAAATGAATCCCCGATCGTCAGCCAGCGGCCCGCCGTCCAGTACTGGGTTGTTCAAATGAATATTGGATACCTTTGGCGTTGGGTAGATACCCAGCTTGGTGAGCACTTCTTCGACAGTTAGCTCGCCGAGAGGTTTGTTAATAACTAGCCCCATAGTGCCATTTTGGTTGTGTTCGCAAATATACACAACAGAATGGTTAAAACAGGGATCTTCCAGAGTAGGCATCGCAATAAGAAAATGGTGTTGTAAGTTCATGGAATTAAACCGTTGGCTGAATGGAAGTGTAGCTGATGTAACCTATTTATAATTATAGCAAATTTATCATATTGATGCTTAGCATGATAACTATAGCGGTAAAAAATTGACTCTGTCCCTTAAATTACAAGTGACAGAGTCATTTGAGTTAAACAGGTTTATTGCTCAAGCGTGACAGCATTATTTAATGCGACGCTCAATGGCATCCATTAACATACCGGTGATAGAAACATCCGGGAAGGCTGCTTCAATTTCACGGATACAGGTTGGGCTGGTAACATTAATTTCTGTAAGCTTGTCGCCAATGATATCCAGACCAACAAACACTAACCCTTTTTCTTTTAGAACTGGCGCTACGCTACGGGCAATTTTCCAGTCACTTTCACTTAAGGGGCGCGCTTCACCTCGCCCACCAGCAGCCAGATTACCACGGGTTTCCCCCTGCTTTGGAATACGAGCCAAACAGTAAGGAACCGGTTCACCATCGACGACCAGAACGCGCTTATCACCCTCAGAGATCTGCGGAACAAAGTTTTGTGCCATACAGTAACGGGTACCCAATTCGGTTAATGTTTCAATGATTACCGACAGGTTCGGGTCGTTTGGCTTCACGCGGAAAATAGAGGCCCCTCCCATTCCGTCCAATGGCTTGAGAATAATATCACCATGCTCTCCATAGAAACGGCGAATATGCTCTGCACTGCGGGAAACCAGCGTTGATGGTGTGAGCTCAGGGAACCAAGCGGTAAACAGTTTTTCATTGCAGTCGCGCAAGCTCTGAGGTTTGTTGACGATCAGCGTTCCTTTTGTTTCAGCGCGTTCCAGAATATAGGTAGCGTAGATATATTCGGTATCAAACGGAGGATCTTTACGCATCAAAATAACATCAAGATCGTGCAGAGGGATCTCTTGCTCCTGATGGAAGTCGAACCAGTGTTCCTTGTCATACTGAACGGTTAGTACGCGCGTTCGCGCACGCGCTTCTCCGGTCTGTAGATACAGATCGTTCATTTCCATATAGTGCAGTTCCCAGCCGCGTTTTTGCGCCTCTTGCAGCATGGCAAAGCTGGAGTCTTTCTTAATGTTGATAGACGAAATAGGGTCCATCACGATGCCGAGTTTGATCATCTTTTTCTCCTTATCCCAGATCGCCGAAGCGTATCTGTAGTGCAGCAATCGCGGTAAGCGCCGCGGTTTCTGTACGCAGAATCCGGGGGCCAAGTAGAATATCTGTAAAGTCGTAATTAGCCGTCATCTCGATCTCTTCTTGAGATAATCCTCCTTCAGGACCAATTAACAGACGAATGTTTTGTATCGGCATGGTGAGAGTATTAATACTCTGGCTGGCTCTTGGGTGTAAATTTAATTTAATACCGCCATCAGATTCTGAACACCATTCCTCAAGGTTCATCACCGGGCGGATTTCGGGAATTCGGTTACGCCCACACTGTTCACAGGCAGCAATGGCGATTTTTTGCCATTGCTGGACTTTCTTTTCAAGTCTATCTTTATCTAGTTTTACACCACAGCGTTCTGAAACTAGTGGAGTAATAACATTGACGCCTAACTCGATAGATTTCTGGATAGTAAACTCCATTTTCTCACCGCGAGAAATCACCTGACCAAGATGGAAATTAAGCGGTGATTCCAGATCCTCTTCCCGCTTATCAACTACGTTGACCAATACCTGCTTTTTATCAACCTGAGTAATAACGGCATCAAAAACGTGGTTGCTACCATCAAACAGCATAAGTTGATGGCTTGGCTGCATACGTAACACGCGGCCAACATGATTCGCGGCATCGTTACTCAGGGCGATATCATTAGCGATAGCAAGAGGATTGGGATGATAGATGCGGGGAATGCGCATAGTTGTATTCTGTTTTCCGGTATCTTCCTGAATTAACAGGTATTCAAGGGGATTCTTTTTCGACCATATAGCCAAAGAAGTCATAAATATGTTAACTAAACCGGGTAAGCTTAATATTGTAGACCAGACTGTTCAACCCTGCGTTGTTTTTATCGCCAATAAAAGCGGGAAAAGTTTAGAGAATCGGGCGTTCTGATAACTTAAGTCTCGGCTGGTTTTAACAGACTGCCACAGCGTTTACAGCGATATTCACTCTCTTGACGTATGATTTTATTATGGCGGCGTATGGTTAACTGATGAGTTTGACAATGGCAGGTATAGGTAAAAGTTTTTCCTTGGACCGATAGTACATTAAAACAGTGTGTTCGAGTTGCGCTAACCCCCAGCACTTTTTCCATCATCCATTGCCATTCACTACCGTGTGGAGATACGCGGCCAAACTGGCGATAAACCAATAAATGGGCCAACTCATGGGGAACTACATCATCAATAAACTGCTGACCATTCTCGACTAACAAGACGGCGTTAAGGCGTATTTCCCACTGGGCGAGATGAGCGGTTCCTGCAGTCGTGCCGCGCTGGCGATAGGTGACTTTGGGTTCTAAATACTCCGTTTTTAAATGGCAATTAGCCATTGCCAGATAATGGCGTAAGCAGCGCATAACGGCTTGCTGAATAGAGATAGGAAGGTGGCGTGTGGTCATGGGCGTTAGCATAGCGAGGCGCCATAAAATGAGCAATAAAAAACGGCGCGAGGCAACTGCCATCACGCCGCTAAATTAGCGATTATATTTGCTGGGAACTATTTAAGTCCGGCAGCTTCGCGCAGCATTGCCGCTTTGTCTGTTTTTTCCCATGGGAAATGTTCACGACCAAAATGACCATAAGCTGCCGTTTGCTGATACATCGGCCTGATCAAGTCCAGCATTTTGATTAACCCATAAGGACGCAGGTCAAAAAACTCGCGAACCAAATGAATTAAGCGCTCGTGTGGAATTTTTTCCGTGCCGAAGGTTTCCAGCATAATTGAGGTTGGCTCGGCAACGCCGATGGCATAGGAAACCTGAATTTCACAGCGATCCGCCAAACCAGCAGCAACGATATTTTTAGCCACATAGCGAGCAGCATAGGCTGCTGAACGGTCAACTTTAGAAGGATCTTTACCGGAGAATGCACCGCCGCCGTGACGAGCCGCGCCGCCATAAGTATCAACGATAATTTTACGACCGGTTAATCCACAGTCACCCATTGGTCCACCAATAACGAAGCGACCCGTCGGGTTAATAAAGTATTTGGTATTGGCAGATAGCCATTCAGCAGGTAGAACCGGCTTAATGATGTGTTCCATGACTGCTTCTTGCAGATCTTTTTGACCGATATGCTCAGAATGCTGAGTTGACAAGACAACCGCATCAATGCCGCTGATCTTGCCATTGTCATACATAAATGTGACCTGACTTTTGGCATCCGGACGTAGCCACGGTAGGGTACCGTTTTTCCGCACTTCCGCCTGACGCTCCATTAAGCGATGGGCATAAGTAATTGGCGCAGGCATCAAGACTTCGGTTTCGTTAGTTGCATAACCAAACATGATACCCTGATCGCCGGCACCTTGTTCTAATGGGTCACTGCGGTCAACCCCCTGATTGATATCTCGTGATTGTTTGCCAATAGCGCTTAATACAGCACAAGAATTCGCGTCGAATCCCATATCAGAGTGGGTGTAGCCAATATCACATACGGTGCGACGAGTCAGTTCTTCAATGTCCACCCACGCGGAAGTTGTGATTTCACCACCGACTAAAACCATACCGGTTTTAATGTAGGTTTCACAGGCTACTCGTGCTTTAGGGTCTTGTTCAAGAATCGCATCAAGCACCGCGTCAGAAATTTGGTCGGCAATTTTATCAGGATGCCCTTCGGATACGGACTCGGAAGTAAACAGGTGTTGGGCCATTTATTCTTTTACCTCTAAGACGGTTTAATTGCAAAGCGGCGTTATCTCTTTTATTGGTGAGATGATTCAGCGTCTCAGCTTAGTTGAGCATAAGACAACGCATGTGCAGATTAAGGAGTTCATGAATATGTTAGTTAATCGGTATAGACGGATTAACTTCTGGATGGCTATTTTAAAGATTTACAACAATATTGCCAGTTGTTTTTTATCTGAAAATATTCAACCCATTGTTCTAAAATCTGTTTTTTTTACAACTGGAAATAAACGATGGTTTTGAGTGTGATTTAGTATTAGAGAGTATAGATACACCGATTTGACATAAAAATGATCGATGGACGATCCTTGATAAAAACATTAACTGTTTAATTATCATTTAGTTCTGAAAAAATCGCTTTTTTGCCTTAGATAATCAGGTTTTTGAACTGGTTATATACTTGGATAATTATCACTCTATTTTAAATGGAACTTATCTTCTTTATTTATTGATTTTAATGATATTTAAAATCGCTGAGTACCTAACTATCCCTTGGACATATTTATAAACAAAAAATTTGTTTCCTGCAGCCTGATTGCTTCATTAACAATATGAAATAGCAATATTATCGTCTATCCTTATGCGGTCGTATGGTCCGGGTAGTTACCCTCCAGTGCTGCATGGTAAAATACGAACTAATCGGGTAGTTTTTACTGTTGAGTTGCTCAGATCGGTTTGTTTCCGTTCCGGGCTCTAAGAGGTTTATGTTGTTATGACAAACGGTTCCGCAAGCAAAATGATGCGTACTTATAATGTCGCTCACTGGGGTGGTGGTTATTATGGCGTGAATGAGTCCGGCCATATTACTGTCTGTCCGGATCCTGACTTACCTGATGCACGAGTGGATCTGGCAACGTTAGTTCAAGGAATGCAAGAGCAAGGGCAGCGTCTGCCGTCGTTGTTTTGTTTCCCACAAATACTTCAGCATCGTTTGCGTTCTATTAATGCAGCGTTTAAACGTGCGCGTGAGTCGTTTGGTTATGAAGGCAACTATTTTTTAGTTTATCCGATTAAGGTTAATCAGCAGCGTCGGGTAATTGAGTCACTGGTTAATTCCGGTGAACCTTTAGGGCTGGAAGCCGGTTCTAAAGCCGAATTAATGGCGGTATTGGGTCATGCCGGGTTTACCCGTTCAGTGATCGTATGTAACGGTTATAAAGATCGTGAATATATTCGCTTGGCATTAACCGGGGAAAAGCTCGGTCATAAGGTTTATCTGGTCATTGAAAAAATGTCCGAGATAAAGATAGTACTGGAAGAAGCCAAACGTCTGGACGTGATACCTCGCCTTGGGGTTCGTGCTCGTCTGGCTTCTCAAGGCTCGGGTAAGTGGCAGGCCAGCGGTGGTGATAAGTCTAAATTTGGTTTATCGGCTTCTCAAGTACTAACGCTGGTGGATACGTTGCGTAATGCCGGACGTTTAGACAGCCTGCAACTGCTGCACTTCCATTTGGGATCTCAGCTATCTAATATTCGTGATATTGCCACTGGCGTACGTGAGTCAGCGCGTTTTTACGTAGAGCTGCATAAGTTGGGTGTCAATATCCAATGTTTTGACGTTGGCGGCGGTTTGGGTGTGGACTATGAAGGTACGCGCTCTCAGTCTGACTGCTCAGTGAACTACGGCCTGAATGAATATGCCAATAACGTGATCTGGGGAATCGGTGAGGCCTGTAATGAACATGGCTTACCGCACCCAACGGTGATTACTGAATCGGGCCGCGCAGTGACTGCGCACCATACGGTTCTGGTCTCTAACGTTATTGGTGTGGAGCGAAATGAATTTGAAGTGCCGCAGCCTCCTGATGAAGATGCACCACGTGCCTTATGCAGCCTGTGGGACACTTGGTTGGAGATGCAAGAGCCAGAAAATCGTCGCTCATTGCGGGAATGGCTTCACGATAGCCAATTGGATCTGAATGATGTGCATACCCAATATGCACACGGCATGTTGGATTTAACCTATCGCGCTTATGCCGAGCAGCTTTATCTGACCATTTGTCATCATATTCAACTACAGCTTGAACCAAGCAATCGGGCTCATCTTCCAATTATTGATGAGTTGGATGAGCGTATGGCAGATAAGCTTTACGTTAACTTTTCGTTGTTTCAGTCAATGCCGGACGCATGGGGTATCGACCAGTTGTTTCCTGTATTGCCACTGAGCGGGCTGGATAAGGATCCTGAACGCCGCGTGGTGTTACTGGATATCACCTGTGATTCTGACGGTGCGATTGATCACTATATTGATGGTGATGGTATGGCAACGACGATGCCGATGCCACCTTACGACCCGGCGAATCCTCCGCTGTTAGGCTTCTTTATGGTTGGTGCTTATCAGGAAATTCTGGGAAATATGCATAACCTGTTTGGCGATACGGCCTCGGTTGATGTGTTTGTATTTAATGATGGCAGCGTTGAAGTTGAACAGTCTGAAGAAGGCAACACAGTTGCGGAAATGCTGGAGTATGTTCAGCTTAATCCGGAAACGCTGATGACTCGCTATCGTGAACAAATCAAGAGTGCCAATTTAAGCCCAGAGCTTGAAGAGCAGTTCTTAGAAGAGTTTGAAGCTGGGTTATATGGTTATACTTATCTTGAAGATGAGTAATTAATCGATGAGCAGGTGGTCAATGACCACCTGCTATTTCTGTTCTTTAGTGCGATAAATAGCTACGGATTCCATCCAGAAACATTTGGGTTGATATCATCACTAATATCAGTCCCATCAGACGTTCCAGTGCATTAACACCTTTCTCACCCAGCAACCGTAGAAATAAATCGGACATCATCAGTATCATGGCGGAAAGTGCCCAAGCGATAAACAGCGCAATAGCCAGATAGCCCATTTTGTTTGGATACTGATGCGACAACATCATTAATGCTGCCAGAATAGACGGTCCGGCGACTAGTGGAATAGCCATTGGCACCAGAAAAGGCTCTTCTCCTGCGGGTAAACCAGAGGTGCTGCCACTATCGGAAGATGGGAAAATCATCCTAATAGCAATCAGAAACAGAATAATCCCGCCAGAGATAGAAACCGTCTCGGTACGCAGATTCAACACTTCCAGAATTTTCTCACCGGTAAACAGAAAGACCATCATCAGAACCAGAGCAATCAACATCTCTCTGATAACAATAATGCGGCGACGTTTAGGGTCGATATGTTTTAGGATCGACATAAATACCGGCAGGTTTCCCAACGGATCGAGGATAAGAAAAAGTAGAATTATTGCCGATGTCATTTCTGCCATATTTAAATCCAGTTAACACATTTAGTTTAACTATATACTAACTTCAAAAGCCAAACCGGTTGGTTAATTCTATTACTGCTGGCGGATTTGAAATGCCTGATGGTTGAATCGGGTATTTTAGCGACCATACTCAATGCTGGTTTAAACACGGTATTTTTTATGCTCGGAATATCCATCGATACCGTTCGGGATTTTTCTTGAAGATGGGGAGAATTCACTCCATAATTTACATCAGCACAATTGAAGAATTCTCTGAATCCCTTTCTCGTCGGGCGCTCCATTCTGACGAGGAGGGATTTTTTTTCGCGACTTAGTTGATTTCTGCTAGTGGTCCACCGCTAACCGCGTGGGATAGCAGAAATATAACGCAGACATTTTGAGGAATACAATGAATAGCACGCTTGGCAATAAGCCTGATAATTCACTGGTCTCCAATGCTTTTGGTTTTTTACGTTTACCACTTAATTTTCAGCCGTATGAAAGTGATGCGGACTGGGTTATCACCGGTGTACCTTTCGATATGGCAACCTCTGGCCGTTCTGGGGCTCGTCATGGACCCGCGGCTATTCGCCAAGTATCGACCAATCTGGCTTGGGAGTCCTGCCGTTGGCCGTGGACATTCAAATTGCAAAGCAAGCTGAAAGTTGTGGATTGTGGCGATGTGGTATTCAATTTTGGCGACGCTCAGGACATGAGTGAACAGCTTCAGGCTCACACAGAGCGTTTGCTGGCTGCGGGTAAGCGCTGCCTGACCCTCGGCGGAGACCACTTTGTGACTTTGCCTTTACTGAGAGCTCACGCTAAACATTTTGGCAAAATGGCATTGGTTCATTTTGATGCTCATACCGATACCTATTCTAATGGCAGTAAGTTTGATCACGGCACCATGTTTTATCATGCGCCAAATGAAGGTTTAATCGACCCAACACATTCAGTACAAATCGGCATTCGTACCGAGCATGACACCGATAACGGTTTCACCGTGTTGGATGCTGCTCAGGTAAACGATCGCACTGTGGATGACGTTGTTGCCGAAGTTAAAAAGATTGTCGGGGATATGCCGGTTTATCTGACCTTTGATATTGACTGTCTGGATCCTGCTTTTGCTCCGGGTACTGGTACACCAGTATGCGGCGGATTAAGCTCCGATCGTGCACTGAAAATTCTGCGTGGATTACAGTCGTTGAATATTGTGGGAATGGATGTGGTAGAAGTAGCACCTTCTTACGACCATGCGGAGATGACGGCTTTAGCCGCGGCGACAGTTGCTCTGGATATGCTGTATATGCAGGCTGCGAAAAAGTAATTTAGTGTGAGTGAAACAGTTAGATAAAACGGCTGATATTTATCAGCCGTTTTTGCATTTAGAGAGTTACCAGAACCGTTTATTTTTGTGGACGGGTCTGGAACAGAACCCAGTCAGCATAAGCGTTAACAAAGTTTTGTAAGAAGGCTTTGGTTTTTTCGGTCAGTTCACCGTTCTCTTCAAAAATAGCGCCGGCGTTACTGATATAGGCTTCCGGCTGTTGCATACATGGAATATTTAGGAATACCAGTGACTGACGCAAATGGTGGTTAGCACCAAAACCACCAATAGCGCCCGGTGATGCGCTAACAACGGCCCCTGGTTTTTCTGACCAAGCACTTTGTCCGTATGGGCGCGATCCGACATCCAGCGCATTTTTTAATGCTGCTGGTACCGAGCGGTTGTATTCAGGGGTAACAAACAGTACGGCATCAGCGGCTTTGATTTGATGACGAAATGTGGTGTAAGCCGCTGGTGGAGTGACGTCAATATCTTCGCTATAGAGTGGTAAATCGCCAATTTCCACGATATCCAACTTGATTGAAGAGGGAGCTAATTTAGCCAATGCCAGGGCAATTTTTCGGTTGATTGACTCTTTACGCAGGCTACCGACCAAAACGGCTACGTGTTTCACTTGACTCATAAGACGACTCCTTGGTGAATTTTACTAACGATTCATTTAATACTATAACCTGAATAAATGATGAAATGAGGCACCCGTATAAGGGGGGTGTTGAAATATAAAAGATAGTTGATAATCATCGCTGTAGCAAAGAAATAACCCTTGATAAATGAAAAGATTATCTCGATTTTTACTAGTGACTTGAACACTCTACGCCACTTAATATTGGGGCGCTAATGATTTCGTGCCAAATATTTTGAAAGGGGAGGTTTGGTAAAAACAAAAAGACCGAGGTATTACCTCGGTCATTAAATTATATAACAGAAATGCGTTGATAATTTATCAAGCTACTCTGTCTAAATATTACTTACCGCCGTCAGCAGCGATACGCGCTCTGATTGCATCAGCACGCTCTTTTGAACCTGGGTGAGAACTCATCATACCTGCACTTGCACCACCGTCTAACTGAGCCAGTTTGTCAAACGCAGTTGCCAGAGGCATAGTTTTCAGATTTTTTTGCTTCAGCAGATCATAAGAGAAGTTATCAGCTTCTGATTCTTGAGACTGAGAGAACTGAGCGTTGATCAGTGCGTTAGCGAAATCCATCAGTTGAGCGTTGTTCAGAACTTCTGCAGTTTTACCGCCGTACTGAAGTGCTGCCTGAGTAGCGAACTGGGCTGCGTAAGCAACCTGGAATGCTTTCTTGGTGTGGCCTAAATCAACGTGACCAATTTCGTGACCCAGTACGCCGATAACTTCATCGTCAGACATCTTATCCATCAGACCGCTATATACACGGATACAGCCGTTAGCCATTGCCCATGCGTTGATGTCGTCAGTTAAGTAAACTTTGTAGTTCAGAGGCTGACCATTGATATTGGTGCCTAACTTCTTAGAAATGTTGTTCAGACGCTTGGTGTACTTGCTGCTCTTACCTGCAATTTTGTTAGTCTGATCCATCTCTTGACAAGATTGATCCGTCATTGATTTCACTTCTGCATCACTAACGGTTACAGCAGACAGAAGGGTATCACCAATACTTCCGTTTTGACAACCCGCTAACATAGTAGCTGATGCTAAAGTTACAGCAATTAAAGTGGAACGCATTTTCATAGAATTATCTTCCCGTGATTATATGATTATTAGCCTGCAAAACTGGTCCTATCCAGTTGCGCAATAATATCAATAATAAAAGAGTGTGTCATGAGGAATTAGAAAAATCTGTGATACAAAATCCCACACATTTGGCAACTATATGATGTATCGTCAATCGGGGTTGCCGTTTTAGCGCTGACTTGAGAAGATAACGGCGTTTTCCCTATTCTGGATCTGAACCTCGAATCCTAAGCCTAAAATGGAGTTAATAATGCCTTCTCATAAAGAACTCGCTAACGCTATTCGCGCCCTCAGTATGGACGCTGTACAAAAGGCCAAATCAGGCCATCCCGGAGCCCCGATGGGCATGGCCGATATCGCGGAAGTTCTGTGGCGCGGTTTCCTCAAACACAATCCAACCAATCCTCAGTGGGCTAACCGCGACCGCTTCGTGCTGTCTAACGGTCACGGCTCCATGCTGATTTATAGCCTGTTGCACCTGAGCGGTTATGACCTGACTATCGATGATTTAAAACAGTTCCGTCAGTTGCATTCCCGCACCCCAGGCCACCCAGAATATGGCTATGCGCCGGGTGTGGAGACCACCACCGGTCCGTTGGGTCAGGGTATCTGTAACGCCGTGGGAATGGCGATTGCCGAGCGCACGCTGTCTGCCCAATTCAACCGCCCGGGTCACGACATCGTTGACCATTATACTTACACCTTCATGGGTGACGGCTGCATGATGGAAGGGGTTTCTCACGAAGCCTGTTCACTGGCCGGTACTCTTAAACTGGGCAAGCTGATTGCCTTCTATGATGACAACGGTATCTCCATTGACGGCCACGTTGAAGGCTGGTTCACCGATGACACCGCGATGCGTTTTGAAGCCTACGGCTGGCACGTTATTCGCGGTATCGATGGTCATGATGCCGAAGCCATCCGCAAAGCGGTAGAGCAGGCGCAGAAAGAAACCGGTAAGCCTTCACTGCTGATGTGCAAAACCATCATTGGTTTTGGTTCCCCCAACAAAGCGGGGACTCACGACAGCCATGGTGCACCATTAGGCGATGCGGAAGTGGCAGCGACTCGTGAAGCGTTGGGCTGGAAATACGAGCCGTTTGTTATTCCTCAGGAAATCTATAGCGCATGGGATGCCAAATCTGCCGGTCAGACGGCGGAAGCGGCGTGGGACAAACAGTTTGCGGCCTATCGTTCAGCGCATCCTGAATTGGCGGCCGAGTTTACCCGTCGCGTCAGCGGTCAGTTACCGACTCAGTGGCAGGCCGAATCTCAGAAGTTTATCGAACATTTACAGGCTAACCCAGCCAATATTGCCAGCCGTAAGGCATCACAAAATGCGTTGGAAGCCTTTGGTAAACTCCTGCCGGAGTTTCTGGGCGGCTCCGCTGACTTGGCACCCAGTAACCTAACCATCTGGTCCGGTTCAAAGTCGATAGTGGATGACTTAGCGGGCAACTATATTCATTACGGCGTGCGCGAATTCGGGATGTCGGCGATGATGAACGGTATCGCCCTGCACGGTGGTTTTGTGCCTTACGGCGCGACGTTCCTGATGTTTATGGAATATGCCCGTAACGCGTTACGTATGGCCGCGCTGATGAAAATTCGCAGCGTATTCGTGTATACCCACGACTCCATCGGTCTGGGTGAAGATGGCCCAACTCACCAGCCGGTGGAGCAAATGGCCAGCCTGCGCCTGACGCCAAACATGAGCACTTGGCGTCCGTGTGACCAAGTTGAATCCGCGATTGCGTGGAAGTCAGCGATTGAGCGCTTAGATGGCCCAAGCGCGCTGATTTTCTCCCGTCAGAACCTGACTCAACAACCGCGTACCGCAGAACAACTGGCTAACGTAGCGCGTGGGGGTTATGTGCTGAAAGACTGTGCCGGAACGCCAGAGTTAATATTGATGGCGACCGGTTCAGAAGTGAGCTTGGCGGTGGATGCGGCAGACAAACTGGCAGGCGAAGGCCGCAACGTTCGCGTGGTTTCGATACCTTGTACCGAAGTGTTTGACCGTCAGGATGCGGTTTACCGCGAGTCGGTCCTGCCATCAGGCGTGACGGCGCGAGTGGCCGTAGAAGCGGGAATTGCGGACTTCTGGTTCAAATACACCGGCCTAAACGGTCGTATTATCGGTATGCACAGCTTCGGCGAATCCGCACCGGCAGAACAACTGTTTGTTGAGTTCGGCTTTACGGTCGATAACGTGGTGGCGAATGCCCGTGAGTTACTGAAGTAAGTTTAAATATTCCTAGTACTTAGCATTTAGTTAAGTTTAACG